>JAUHWS010000050.1 GCA_030427295.1 bacterium
GAACAAATTCAAAAGCCAAACCTGGCTTTCCCTGAGCCATCTGAACGATCTCCTTTAAATCCATCGTATCCTTCATTTCTGAAGCCAAAGCATTTTGGATCAAATCATCAGAAACCAGCGAAAACTCATACGACCTGACACGAGAAAGAATCGTCGGCAAAACCCGTTTAATATGGGAGGTGGTGAGAAGAAAAATAGTGTCTCCAGGAGGCTCTTCAAGCGTTTTTAAAAAAGCATTTTGGGCTTCATGAGGCATACGATCCACATTGTCAATCAAAACCACGCGCCGCTTCCCCTGTGTCGTAAGATTCACTTTAGCAATCAAATCACGAACCATATCGATCTTCAAACGCTCTCCTTCGTCCAAAAGCAATAAAAAATCAGGATGAATCGCTGATTCCACCTGCCGACAAACAGAACAGGTGTGACAAAGCTTATTTGGGCAAAGCAAAATCTTAGCAAACATCATCGCTATAGAAAATTTACCCACATGCTCTGGGCCATAAAAAAGATAGGCATGACTAAAAGATTGCTGTTGAATCTCATTCTCAAGAGCTGAAAGCAAGCGTTCATGCCCAATGATTTTCCAGGGGTAAAGCATAAAAAAACAACATAAAGGAGGGGGAATAATACCAGAAAAAAGAACAAAAATCACTTTTTTTTCAACTCGGCTGCCAGCTCAGACATAAAATCCAAAAATAGAATCATCCCCTGACCACTATAAAAAGGTAGAATATAGATATTGGCCAATTCTTGAACCATAATGCCTTTTTCAACATGAATAAAAATACTCCGAGGAGATTCCAAAAGCATGGTTTTGAAACGATCAGAAAAATCAGAAATTAGAGCTCCCTTTAAATCAAAGCGCTGACTAAAACAAGTGTCCAAATCCGGTCCTTTAAAAATATCTATAGGATCTTTCTTCTCCATAATAGAAAAATTTAATGAACTAGGATGCCTAAAAACCAACGTCATACCCCCCTTTGAAGAAGCTATGATACTGCGGTAACTTCGAGTACCAGAAACACCGTAGTCCACCTTAAAATCTTGCCCCCTAAATTGCCCATCAATATTTAAAGAAAAATCAATTTGTGCCCCCATTGTCGAATAAGCCAAGTCATTACCATTCATTTTAATGGTGGTGTCAGGAATGTGTTTAGTAGCGTGATTAAACACCTCAATCATTTGATCATTGCTTCCTTGACGCATCTTCATAACCACCCTAAAGAAGAAAAAAACCATTAAAGCAAAGCCCACAAAGTAGGCAAGTGTATTTAAAAAATCAGACCCATCAGGCAGAAAAAAATACTTTAAAAAAAGTAATAAAACGGGAATAAGAGTCGTTAGAATAATCAAAAAAACGTACCACCACTTCTTTTTGGGCAAATTAAATTGAGCTGAATAAATTCGATTGTATGCATCAACCTCAAAGCGAGTTAAAGTGCTTATCGGATAAGTGATAATGTTTTTTTGAGCCAAATCAATCCCCAAGCCAATTAAAAAAACAACTTCTAAGATCAGAAGGGCGTGAGCCCAAACAAAGTATCGCCCAAAAACAGACTCGCTCAAAGGTGTGGCAACGAAATCCGGAAACAGCGCATTGGTTATTGCTGTTATTGCAACGATAAAACCCAAAATAAAAAAAGTGAAGTAAGCAGCATTACGGGCAATACGAGTCGAATATTTTCGTTTAAAGGTAAGCATAATAACATTCAAAATGATTAATCGAATTATAACAAGTCTATACAACAATTCAATTGCATTAAAGACCCAAGTTCCGTAAAATGAACGAGCTAATTACCCCCTGTTAAGTCACAAGTCTAAACACAAACGCCTGGATGGTGGAATCGGTAGACACGAGAGACTTAAAATCTCTTTCCTTCGGGAGTGAGGGTTCAAGTCCCTCTCCAGGCACCACCCAAAATGATGCTTCTGCTTACAAATGAGTCACAAACCCTGCCTCCTTTTTCAGCATTCGCATCATTTTGGGTCCCATCCCCAGAAAATTCACTCACTCCGCTCGTTTCCCATTTTCTGGGGCCCCCAGTTTTTTAATGCTTCTGCTTACAAATGAGTCACAAACCATGCCTCCTTTTTCAGCATTCGCATCATTTTGGGTCCTATCGCTAGCTACTAACTGCGTGAGTTTGAGTTTCTGCATACTATGAGCTGTATTTTTTTCAGTATACATAAACAGAAACAGAAACTTACACAGACACATCAACCATTCTCCACGAAATTCCTCTTCGACTCCTTCTTCGAACTCAAACGAAATCACTATATAAAAACTCAATCTCCCACTTAAAACTTGATTTATATTTAACTTAAGCTTAAATTTTATCCGCAACATTGAAAAAACGTAGATCAATAAAGATATTTCTGATAAAATAGGTCAGAATATAAAACATCCCTAAAACCATGGACAAACTGATGCAAAAACCAGTGAAGGACTTCATGAAAAAAGACGTGGTCTCTGTCAAAAAAGGAGAAAACATAAAAAATGTCTTTAAAGTCATGGATAAACATGGTATCTTAGGCCTCCCCGTCGTCTCAGAAGACAAAGGCGTGATAGGAGTTGTGACCGAAACAGACTTACTCGCGCACTTCACCACTCTTGAAACCCCCCTAGCCATAAGCATTCTAGGTAGCCTCATCTATGTCGACCCACAAAAATGGAGTGACAATCTCAAAGATCAATGTGCAGAACTAGTTGAAGATGTGATGAGCCCCAAGGTCTATACCATCATTGAAGACCAAACCCTACAAGAAGCCATTGAACTCATGGCCAAAAAAGAAGTCAGCCGACTTCCCGTGGTGAACAAAAAAGGAGAACTGGTGGGAATCATCAGCCGAAAAGACATTGTTCACCAGCTAGCGAAGCAAAAAATTGTTTAAATTGTGTAAATTCTTAAATTAAATCATTACAATGGAACTGATCACGATCGATGTGGCTGAAGGAAAATATACATCAGCCAAACAAGCCAGAAACGAAGGGGAAATCCCCATGGTTTGTTATGCTAAAGAAATGGAACCTCGACATTTTACGGTCGATTACCAAACCTTTCGCCGCGCCTACATCAAAGGAGGAAAAAGTGCCATCATCAGCCTAAAAGTAGACGGTGGAGACGACCAAGATGTCCTGGTTCAAGAAGTACAATATGAACCTATTTCTGATGACATCCTACATGTAGACTTGAAAGCCATCACTAAAGGACAAAAAATCAGCACGGACATTCCCTTGGTGTTTATCGGTGAATCTAAAGCTGTAAAAGAAGATGGTGGGACCTTGATGACCAGCAAAGACACGGTCAGCATTGAATGTCTACCAAAAGACCTACCACACGAAATTGAAGTCGATATCAGCTCACTTGTCGACTTCCACACCTCACTCACCGTGGGGGATCTCAAAGTGCCTGACACCATCACCATTCTAGATGCCGAAGACATTGGAATCGCCACCGTTGCCGCTCCGCGGGCTGAGGAAGAAGAACCTGTAGCTGCTGAGGGTGAAGCTGAAGGTGAAGGGGCTGCTGAAGGTGAAGGGGCTGCTGAAGGTGAAGGGGCTGCTGAAGGTGAAGAGAAAGCTGCTGAATAAAACCAAGGCATGAATTTATCGGAATTTGACTACGAACTACCCAAATCCTTCATCGCTCAAAAACCACTCCAAAAGAGAGATCATTCAAAATTGATGGTCCTGAACCGAGACAAACGCTCGATCAGTCACCATCAATTTTTTGAACTACCAGAGCTTTTAGATTCAAATTCAGTCTTGGTGTTCAATCAATCCAAAGTAATTCCTGCCCGACTAAGCTTTAAACTAGGCAATGGAAAAGGGGAAATCTTGCTCATCAAAGCCCTTTCTGAAAAAACCTGGGAATGCATGGTCCGACCAGGGCCAAAGTTTAAAGCTGGAAACGAAATTGAAATAGACCCCCAACTGTCATTAAGCATAAAATCCATCACCACGCATGGCTTGCGCGTCATCGAATTCAACGTGGATGATTTAAATGCTTATTTAAAACAAAACGGTCAAACCCCCCTCCCCCCTTATGTGAAGGAAAAAATTGAAGACAGCAACCGCTATCAAACCATCTATGCCAAAACAGAAGGGTCAGTCGCCGCACCCACCGCCGGCTTTCACTTCACTGAAGATGTTTTTAAAAATTTAAAGGAAAAAGGGATTGAAACAGCCTTTGTCACCCTACACGTAGGCCTAGGCACCTTTCAACCCGTCAAAACAGAAAAGATTGAAGAACACCAAATGCACTCCGAGTATTATGAGCTTTCTGAAGAAACAGCCAAACAATTAAATACAGCGAAAAAAGCCGGTAAAAAAATCATTGCCGTCGGGACCACCAGTGTCAGGGTATTGGAAACAGCTGCCAATGAAGACGGTAAACTGGTCGCCGGAAGCGGAGAAACTGACATTTTCATCAGACCCGGCTACCGGTGGAAATTCATCGATGGCCTCATCACCAATTTTCATGTCCCCAAAAGCACCCTCCTGATGCTCGTGAGCGCCCTCGCTGGAAAGGAATTCATTTTAGAAGCCTACGAAACTGCCAAAGAAAATAATTACCGTTTTTTCAGCTTCGGCGACTCGATGTTCATTCAGTGATGAGGGTGAGTTTTTCTTATCTCTCAATGAAGACAGGGTTTGAAAACCTCGCCTTCAGAGGGTGTTTCAGCTTTTATTTAGACCCCTAAATAATGATCAATCAACTTAAATATTCTCCCTCCTCAATTAAGGAGGAGTCCAGATCAAATGAATGATGTAATTACAAATACCGCCCCAATCTACCAGCTAAAAGCTAAACGCTGATCGCTAAGCGCTATAAAATGAGACTTAGTCCATAGTCGCTAATCCTTAATAAAAAGATCAATTCTCCTTCAAAAGAAAGCATGCCAAGTGTATAGTAAAAGTAACTTAAATCAATAACCACACACCAACATGGATGGAGTCATTGCAATCGGAGTCCCTATTCTGATCATCGTTCTCATAAGCATTCGCCAGGTCAATGAGTATCAACGTGGCGTCATGTTCACCCTTGGTAAATTCACGGGCATGAAAAATCCTGGATGGCGACTCGCGATCCCTATTTTTCAAAAAATGGTCAAAGTGGACCTTCGCACTAAAGTAGTCGATGTGCCGGACCAAGAAGCCATCACCAAAGACAACATTTCGGTACGGATCAATGCCGTGATCTACTACAAGATCAGAGATGCAGGAAAATCCGTCATTGAAGTAGAAAATTTTTACTTCGCCGTCTCTCAGCTGGCCCAAACCACCATGCGTAATGCTGTGGGTGAAGTCACTTTGGATGACCTCCTTAAAAATCGAGATGAAATTGCAGCCAAAATTCAAACCATTGTCGATAAAGCGACCGATCCATGGGGGATTCTAGTGGAATCTGTGGAACTCAAAGACATTGTGCTCCCCGAAAATCTAAAGCGCACCATGGCTAAAGAAGCCGAGGCAGAGCGCGAAAAACGAGCCGTGATCATCAAGGCAGAGGGAGAAGTGGCTGCCGCTGAAAACATGCAAAAAGCCGCCGCCATGCTTGGCAAAGCTCCAGGAGCACTTCATCTTAGAACCTTGCAATCTATCAATGACCTATCGTCTGACCAATCCAACACCACCATTTGGATGGTGCCGATTGAAGGCCTAGAAGCCCTGAAGGGCCTAAGTTCCTTGAAAGGGAAAAAGTAAATCATGCAGCTAAAATAAAAAAGCAGTGACCAAAGCCACTGCTTTTTTTGATGATTCAAAAATGACTAGAGCGCATCACAAACTTCAACATCCGCCAAAGTTTCAGCGTTCTTGTAACATTTCATCTCCTCAACATAAGAGAAAATCGATTGAGTCAATCCACGTTGATAGTCATCAGCACATTCTTCAGGAGATTCATAAAGCTCAGATCCTAGCTCTTCTTGAGCAATCGACATCAAGTTGTCACAAACCGATTCAGCTGATGGAGCTCGGAGCCATCCTAGCCAAAAGACCAAAATAGCGACCACCAAAACAGCCAAAATAATTTTTAATGCTTTCATAAAATAGGGTTAGTTTTTATTTCTAAAGCATTCTAAAGCTTACGAAAGGAACTGTCAAATCGGCCCTTAAAACTGGAGCAAAACAATTCCCAAAAAAATAAAAATGAAAGAAAAACCCTTCAAAATCAAATCATCTTTGTTAAGTGGTTCACGTTTGATTTCTTTGATAAAAGGAGATAATAAAAAACCAAAGATTAAAACAATCAAAGGCTGAACACCGACAATAACTGCTGTTAACGAGGCTTCTTTTAAAGTAAGTGCATAAGCAAAAGCCAATGAGCCCAAATTTCCACAGATAACCGTTGCAATGAGCATCCACCAACCCCTTTGATTCATTTTGACCACATGCGGCTCCGCACGTTTTTTGCGTTTTGAATATAAAAAAAGAGCAAGGGAAGCCACAAAACTGCTGATAAAATAAATACTAAACGCTGCTTCAAAATTAAAAAAGGCCATTTCAAACTTTTTAAACAACACATCCGAAAGTGACCAAAGAATGGAAGCGAAAGCAATGAGAATGAGAGATTTACTCAAACGTAGACCACCTAATCTACGTTTTAAGGCTGCCAAAGTACCCCCAATGATCAAAATAATAAAGGCAATCCCCTGGAAAAAATTCAACGTCTCTCCCAAAATAAAATATGCAATGAGCAAGGTTGAAATCGGCATCAATTGAATCAACAAAGCAATTCGACTGGCATCCTCAGTTTCAATTGCCCGAAAATATAAAATTTCGGGAAGCACCCACAACGCTCCTGCCAAAAAAATCATCGCGGTGACAAAGGGGCTAGGGAATTCCAATCCCCCCCACCACACAAAAAAGAAAATGAAGGGCAAATCAAGAAGCCCTGCCATCCAGGTGATCGTCACATCATCTTTGATAAAATGACGCCGAAGCGCCGCATCCAAGACGTTCGACATGGCCCACAAAAAGGTAGAAGCAAGAGCGGCCAGCAACCAAAGTGTCACATCACCCATAAAATATGAGAATAACTATCACTCAACATTCTATCAATCATTGCTCAATTGTGGAAATTGATCTCGGTGGGATTGATAGTAGGCCGTTCCTCTAAAAAATCGCTTCAACAGTTTGCCATAGGGATGGCGATCGCCATGGGGATCTCGGTCCGCCCGCTTTTTTTTGAGTTCATCAGACAGTCCAAAAGGATTGTCAGTGAACTGCTTCAAAGTTTTCGCCTCACCCTTCAAAGCCCCATCTAAATTTTTCTTAAGCGGATCATTCACCCCCACATAAGTGAAACTTTCAAGGGGAAAACCGAGGGTTTGGCGATGCAAATCAAAACGATCGGCTTTGAATTTCCAATTCGCAATCATTAAATGATCTGGAAAACGATCAAAATGCTCATGATACAAAAACAAAGGAAAACAAACATTCTGAATGGAATCTCGCGCAAAATCTTCGGTCATGATGCGAAGAGAGAGCTTCTTATCCCACTCAGGCAGAGCTTTTGCCACTTCCAAATAAGATTTTGCCTCGGTCCATTTTTTATACCCTGGACGCGTCCGCCCACCTGAAAAAACTAAAATCGCCTGATCATCCTTTTTCAAAGCCTTTAAACCCGCTTTTACATGTTGGATGTAATAACGCAGCTCCTCCTTCTGAAAAGGCGCCAGCACCCAACGGGATTCATCGGAATAATAGTCTAAATCCTGCCCAGCCTTCGCCTGGTCATTCAAAAGCGCATGACCAGGAACCATGATCAAGTGCTGGATATTTGAGTTTTGAGATGCTTCTTTTTGAGTTTTATTTTGAGAGGGCGACATAAATTAATTCTTTAAATTAAGCTGAGTATAGCAAGTATCGCAAAAAAGGAACAAATATCAAACTGTCGGAAATTTCGACAACAGTTTTAAAGTCATTCAAACAAAGCATGCAAAACCTCAATAGCTCTTGTCTGTTCAATGAAAAAAGGAGAGGTGGCAAAAGTGACCAAATCCGCCTGCTCCATCCATTTCTTGACCAGAGAAAGACTTTTTTGCCGAGGAATATAATCCATTTCTGGAGCCCAAAAATCCAAATCAATGTTAAGGATAAACGGGTTTTTCGTAGAGACGCAAAATCTTGCGTCTCTACGAAAGCCAAATTCATCCAACTCTCGTTCGCTCGTGATGGAAATCAACTCCCCCACCAGCCCCTCCTCCCTCGAAGGAGGAATATAATTCCCCACATTTAAAACCGAATTGGTATACTGAAAAACAGCCTTCAAATCCCCTGCTTCTTCATGAGTGAGGGATCGTTGAGGCACCCGTGTGTCCCGATGAGCATCAATATGAACCAAAGTGATTCCTCGCTCAATCAAACCTTGATGCCACGCTTCATACCAAAAATAAAAAACATGATTGTGATTGTCCACCACCACCATCGGCTTACCCGTTTGAGGATGTTTGAGTTTAACCAAATGTTCCAATCCCACACAGGATTGAAGTTGATCATATTCATCAAAATCCTCAAACACCACCTCATTCCCCATCCTTACATCATCCAATCCTCCTTCAATGACAGCGGGAACATAAAGGCTGGGGTTTTCTCGTCGCTCAAAATTTAAGGCATTGTTCGAGGTATTTTCAGTGAGAATGAGAGGGGTTTGGTAGGTCATACTCTTTATAGTTGATATTTATCCTTATTCCAATTTATTGGGTTATTTCTAATGTACTGCCGAACAGAATTCAACTCAACTTCATCCCGAACAATACGATCATAAAATCGCCGGCTCCAACCAAAAGCAACATCAATTTCTCGATGCACCTCAAAAGAAACTCTACCCTTAAAATAGCGAATGATCTCCCCTAAAGTGCGCTTACCCATAGGGTTATGTTCTCCAGTCACACCGCCGCCATTATTTCTCGTAAGGGCGCGATTAATCGCGCCCTTACGGGCTAAGTGATTTTCAACAGAATGATCAATCCACAAAACCCCATGCAGATGATCAGGCATGACAATAAATTCATCCAAAAGTACAAACGGAAAGCGTTTTGGTAAGTGGTGCTAAATTTTCCAAACCTCACAACCCACCTCAGACAAACCCATAATTCCATCTACAATTCCACCAAAGAAAGGAGCTCTATTCCTGGAGTTAATTGTAAAAAAATAAGCCCCATTCGAACCATAATCATAACCCTTTAAACGAAGCTGTTTACGACTTTTATGAAGCTGGAGCATAAATTATTTTTAGTATTTCAGTGTATCACAAAAAAAGTAAGGATGCGATTCATCGCATCCTTACAATCATAAAATCACATAATTCAAACCCTCACGTTACGTCATATTTTTAGCTACACCCACTCGTTTCACCACAGTCCAAGCACTTGTAACAGCTACCATTACGGATCATGATCGATCCATCAAAACTACAGAACGTAGGATCATCCGTTTTGAACGCAGCAGGTGTCGTAA
>JAUHWS010000095.1 GCA_030427295.1 bacterium
AACCTCTTTGCCAACTAATCATAAGGAATCATCGAAATCAAAAAAAGCATCCGATGGATGCTTTTTTTGTAAATCATCAAACAAAGTAGCTTAACGCTTAGCCCATTGAGGGGCACGACGAGCCCGTTTAAGCCCAAATTTCTTACGTTCCTTCACCCGTGAATCACGAGTCAAGAAACCAGCTTTTTTAAGCTCGGAACGAAGTTCAGGATCGTACTCTAGAAGGGCCTTGGAAATACCATGACGCAAAGCATCCGCCTGAGAACTGATTCCCCCTCCTTGAATCAACGCCGTGATATCAAAAAGCTTAAGCGCATTGGCAATTTTTAGAGGCGCCTTAATACTACCAATCAATTCACCAAAAAAATAGTCGTCTACAGGCTTATTATTCACAATGATTTCCCCTTTGCCATTCTCGTAAAGACGAACGCGCGCCACAGAAGTCTTTCGCTTACCATTGGCATAAAAGTAACGACCATCTTTCTTCATCAAAGACATATCCTTTTTTTGCTTGCGCTTACCAGCTACTTTAGAAGTTTTTTCGTCAGCCATAAATAAAATTAGAGATTAAGAGGTATTGGGTTTTGTGCCGCATGAGGATGCTCAGCACCCGCATAAACATAAAGTTTAGACATCACAAATTTTTTAAGCTTATTGCGAGGAACCATTCCAGCCACAGCCTCAGTGAGGATTCGAGTAGGATTGTCAGCCTTCACTTTAGCATAAGATTTACGGCGTAAATGCCCCAAATAACCTGTATGATGAATATATTCCTTTTGTTGTTCTTTATTCCCCGTAAGACGGACCTTTTCAGCATTGATCACCACCACATTATCTCCCATATCAAGATGAGGCGTAAACGAAGGCTTATTCTTTCCTCTCAAATAAACGGCAATTTCAGTAGCCAAACGACCTAAAACTTTATCGCTAGCATCCACAACATACCATTTTTTACTCGACTTCTCAGGGGCTTTCGGTGTAAATGTTTTCTGGATCATAATAATAAATTCAAGTTAAACAAGTTCAATTTGTACCATCGGAGCACTGTCACCTGCACGGAATCCCAAGGGAGTCACGCGAAGATAACCCGATTGACGATCTTTATAACGCTCTAAAAGTTCTCGTGTGAGCTTTTTTGAGGCATTCTCATCCATCAAGTAACCATTTAAAGTCCTCATAGCCACTGGCAAGGGCTGTTTTTTAGCTTTAGTGATCAATTTTTCAACAACGGATTTAGCCAATTCAGCTTTACTCTTAGTGGTCTTAACCTTTTCATACAAGATGATAGAGGTGACCATATTACGAAGCATAGCATCCAAATGAGCCCGATTACGATTGAGTCGCTTTGTCTTCTGTCTATGTCTCACGGTAAATAAACGGTTAAAATGTATAATTTATGATAAATCCTCACCATCATTCATAATAGAAAGCCCTCGAGTAGCCAACGCGTCAGAAACTTCTGTCATGGCTTTCTTCCCAAAACCACGGAAATTAGAAAGCTTGCTTGGGGTGCATTTGACCAACTGTTCAATAGAACCAATACCTCCATTAATCAAGGCGTTGAGAGTACGAGGTGAAAAGTTGAGAATCTCAATAGGAGTGTAAGTTTCTTTCTTGTCATCTTCTTGCTCCTCCACTTCTTTTTCCATGACCGTTTGAGCGTCTGCACGGAAATCAGGTTCAACATCATCTTCTTCCATTAAGAAGAGATCAAAGTAAGAGCGGAGAACACTAGAAGAAAATTTAAGAGACTCTTCTGGAGTGAT
>JAUHWS010000096.1 GCA_030427295.1 bacterium
TCATCACTCACCACTAATCACTGGCCATTCTAAAATAGGACTTAATCGTTACTCGATAGTCGTTAGTCCTTGAGATAGAAGTATATACCCACCTCAATCCAAAGTATATACCTAAGTGGCTATTTTAATTCCCAACACGCTGATTTCCCGGGAATTCAGGGGTCTGGGGAGAAACGCGCGGGTAAAATGATGAATAAAGGAAAAAAAGATGAGTCCGCTTCGTGTTCTCCCCAGCGCTTTTTGGTTCGTTTTTGGCGTCAAAAATGAGCGAAAAAATTACTTTATCTGTTAACTCTAAAGCTATTTCTTGGACTCAATAATGAAAGTATTCTTAGATGTTCATTTATTTTCCCTTGACTTACTCTGAACATCATTTAGAATTACAAACCTTAATTATTGAACCTCATTTCTATTTTTTTAATTTATTTTAATCATGAAAAATCCACGAATTTTGGGTACAGCGTTAGCTCTAGGATTGGCAGCTGGCCCAGCCTGCCACAAAGGCGAAAAAACAAAACAACCTGGTTATTATGGTGAAGCCGCAACTGTTTTGGCCAATGCGCGTGACCTACTACATTGTGTTGACAATGGGCCTTCTGACCAAGGACAGTGGGGTGCGGTTCAATACCATCCTCAGGGACAGGATATTGTGAGTGAAAAAACTTTCACTAATGAGGGAGTTGGCATGGTTGATACTGTAACCGCTTATCATCGTCAAGATAGAGAGCGTGATTTAACTGTGCGAACAGCAGCTCGTAATGCTAATGGTGCACTGGTTCAAAGCAATTATTATGACGAGAATGCAGATGGAACTGTAGATGGGGTTTTTTCACTACAAAATGGTGAAAGAGAAGAGCCAACTGAACGAGATCAGGCTGTTTATGAAACGGCTTTGCGTAGAAACGCTGGTAATTGTAGAGAGGCCATTAATGCGTTACCTGCAAATCAATCTTTGCCTAGACCTGCTGTTTCAGCACCTCCGACAAAAGCTAGCGTGCCAACGGTGAATGCAAGCCCTGCAACCACGCCTGACACCTCTTCAAGTGCCTTAGACCTGCAAATCAACCAACTAGAAACCATGCTTGTTGATACGCTCTCTCGAAAGAATAAAGCAGGACACGATAACTTCAATTTCGAACATAACTTCGATTCATCTCGATGGGGCAAGGTGACTATTGAATACAGTGAAACATTGAACAATGGTCAAAAGGCACGCCATCTTAAAATCAGGCCAAAGGGCATTTCAAAAGATCAACAGCCAGCCTTTTACACAGAGGCAATCGCTGAAATTGCCTCCATCTAAACGTTTTGATTACGTTTAGTAATCCATAAAAACTCCTTTTTGTTAACTCAAATGGGAGTTTTTTTTTATAAAAGCCATCCAGAAAGCTTTAAAATGACTTTTTTAAACAAAATAGACCAATTCTGAGCCCGTATGACGGACATGGGCCGACTAAAATCACACAAAGACCCTTGACAATTTTGCAAATATATGATAACATTCTTCTCCTAAACACCGTGGACCTGCCTTCCCACTAAAAGATCATCTTTATGGGAGTGGCCTACTCCCGTGTTTATGATCTTTTACAGCCTGCGAATCAATACATTAGTCAGCACACTCCTGTGTCACAACCTATCTTTTAGGGTCTTAACTGGACTAGAAGCTATGTTGTGACCACAGGAGTGATACTTCATTTCCCTTGTGGAAATGGAGGGTGGTCATGGAGGTACGTTTTTTGGGAGCTTGCTCCTGATATA
>JAUHWS010000004.1 GCA_030427295.1 bacterium
TTTGGTTTCTTTGGAATGATGAAGGTAAATATATCAGGAGCAAGCTCCCAAAAAACGTACCTCCATGACCACCCTCCATTTCCACTAAGGGAAATGAAGTATCACTCCTGTGGTCACAACATAGCTTCTAGTCCATTTAAGACCCTAAAAGACATATTGTGACACAGGAGCGTGACAATTGTTAATAAATCGCTTATAAATCGAGCTGTAAAAGATCATAAACACGGGAGTAGGCCACTCCCATAAAGATGATCTTTTAGTGGGAAGGCAGGTCCACTGTGTTTAGGAGGAGAATTCTATCATAATAATATAAAAATGTCAAGGGTAATCCCTCATTTTTTGATGTTCGAGTCTATTTCTAAAAAAATCAGGCAACACGAAAACCCGATGCCGCTTCTTTCGAAGGCAGCACCGGGCTCTCGCTAGGGCTCTGCTACGGCCCTACGCACCGACACCCGCGGGCTGGCGCATGTCTGGCTGCCCGACCCGGGTATCCTGATCGAGCTCCTCCTCATCGCGGGACCACTCGGGATCCTCATGATGCCGCACCGGGATGCCCCGGGCACGGGCCGACTGACCGCGATTAGCCCACTTGGTCTTCACCCGGTTGCGGGTCTCCGGCGAGAAAACGAAGATGAGACCCGCCATGACCATCAGGATCAGGAGGGCGAGACCGAGAATGCCGCCGGTGGACATGCCTTCCGCGGGCGGCTGGATGCCGTTGACGGAGCCGGCCGCGCCAGTAGCCGGGCTGGCCACGTCGTTGCCCTTCTGGAGCTCCGCGACGGCCTGGCCATTCGCGTCGACCTGGCCCTTGAGGGTGGTCAGCGCGGCCGAATTGGCGTCGACGGCCTGCAGGACTTTGGCGTTGTCGTTGTTGGTCGCGACCGCGACGTTCGGGTTCGTGCCGGCCACGATGGGCAGGCACAGGACTTGGTCAGCCGCGTCGACCGTCACCAGCCACTCGATCGTGTTGGGGCAGGGCGCCGGCTCGGTACCCGCCGCGTCCAAGAAGCCCGGGTAGAGCTTCTGGCGAGACGAGTCGATGACGGGCGTGGTGGCTGACACGCGAGTCGAGTTGGTCACCGTAGCCTGCTGGGCCGCGGGGTTGGGGTTGTTGTTGAAGTTCGCGCCCAGCTCGCCGATGTACGGCGAGACGAAGGGGGATACGAACCAGATGAAGATCGCAACCCCGAGAAGGGCGACGATCGTGTATGCGGCTTTCTTTGCCATGCGAGTTCTCCAGTTGTGGGGGGGCCGAATGGCCCCAAACGAGGGGGCGCTTTTCAGGCCCCCCACATTGTTTTTGTCAGTGAGTGAGAGGGTATTCGCCCTCTTCCGGTGCATACACTCATTTTGCTGCACCATAATGCGCTCTTAAAACAGGGATATGCTTTAAAAGTCCATTCTGGTGCAGGATGGAGTGTGTTTGGTTATTTCCGTAGCAAAATTCAAACCTTTTAGACCGCCGTATTCAAGGGTTAACTTGAATCAGCATAGTTCATAAAAGATCTGACCCTAGCGATTTAAAGATCATTCCATCCCACAAAAAATAGGGGAGGGAAGAGTTCCTACAAAGGTAGGACTCGGATATTATCATAAATTTTAAGAAAAGTCAAGTGTTTAGGATATCATTTGACCGAGGATAGCTTCTTAAAAGTATTCAGAAAGTGTTGGAAATTTCACAATTTGATGCGATAAAACTACAAAAATCATCAACTAGAACATTGGAACAGCTAAATCAGGACGATTCCAGGGTCTTCGCCCTGGAATGACGAAAAAAACACTCTAAACACCAAAAAACCCAGCCGCTTTGGACTGGGTTTTAGGATTTTTAAAGGATTATTCAGCAGCACTCGGATCACCCATGTATCTAGAATTTGGTCTAAGTGGGGCAGGGGTTGGGGTAAATTTAGGTCCTGTTGGCATGTTTTGATCTACTTCTGGTAGTAGGTCATCTCTTGTTTGACTAGCAGATATTGATTCTAGATCTGGAAATGAGCGATGGTGCATGCTAGACATAATTCCTATTAATTTATTATCTGATTGAAATCGATCTTGACGATCCCATCGTTCAACATTGGCTTGCCACATTTCTTCATATTCCCGACGCCTTCGCCTAGCTAATGCAATTAAAAATGCCGTGTAAGCTCCCAAAATCAGTGTTGTGCCCAAAGCTGCCTTTAGTTTATCTCGATTTTCTTGGGTTTGGTTGACCACAGATTCTGGAGCTTCTTCATCAAAGATCACATCAGGGTCATTTTCAGGATCTTCGATGAGAATCACTCCATCCGTATCGATTTCTTCAACGTCCGGATCATGATCCGGATCAAGGGGGAGGATGGCATTTTCCCCCATCAGACTATCTACCGTCACCCGCATCGGCCCCCGATCTACAATCGGCGCAGAAGGTGTTTGGGCGGTAAACCACTCATCTAAATCGATGTCAGCGGGTGCAGGAATATTCGGGGCAGGTTGTTCACTTGTTGAAATGTCAGGATTGAATAAATCATCCAATTCATCCTCAGACATGGCCAATTCAATAGGTTCTGGTGTAGACGGAGGATTCTTAGAAGTGCTATCAGCATCCTTTTTACCATCAGGTCTTTTTTTAGATGCTTTCTTAGCTGGCTTTTTATCCAGCTCCTGTTCCACTTTCTCCAAAGCTGCCAAAAAATCAGCGTCTTCTGCAATCGTTGAAGGGGTTATTTTATCTACCTTTGGAGCTTTTACTTGAGGAACAGGAATATTCATCGCATAAGCTCCCATTCCAATGGTTTTTGTTGGATGCGTTGGAGCATTATTCACTGCTAAAGGGCCTTCATAAGCACGTCCAGAAGAAGGAGTACTAACTTCAGTTGCTTGGCTTAATTTATAGCCTAGTCCAGCATTAAATCCATCAGTATTGCCTGTCTTTGTTTCAACGGTTGGAGCAGGGGGCTTGGCAGAAGCTTCTGAAGCGGCCCCAAAGGCAGCGGTACCCGCTAAAACACCAGCAAACACCTTGCTGCGAAGCATTCTACTGGCACTTTCAGCAGCAGCATGTATGCCAGTTCTGGCTACTTCTCTTGCCCCGCTCGCTAATTTTCTCAGATGCTCAGACAATCTCATAAAATATTCATAAAAATTTAATATAAATTACTTATAACATATTTCAAATAAAAAGTCAATAGCAATTTTTTAAAAAAAATTAAGAAATGAAGCCATCAAAATTGTATCAATTTTCGAGGGTTTGGCAATCAATCAGGGCACAAATAAAGCTTTTGGCCAGTCAAAATCAGTAAGATCTCAATCAAATGGCACAACCCTCTCTTTTTGTGAGTGCAGATTCCCGGATCAAATCCGAGAATGACAAAAAGAGAAGCTTTCGGAGCTAGGCGATTAATTGTAATTCAGCTCGAAGAACCCGGGCGTCCATCCTTGGACGTCATCCGGGCCTTGATTCTAGGGGCTTGCTTTTTCTCCAGCAGTCGCGGCTAGAACCACCAATTGGGGTCTTGGCCGGGGCTCGATCGCGTCATCCGCCTCGCCTTCTCGAGACGGAAGCGGTGGTGGCTTGAAGTAGACCTTGGGCCTCTTGCCCTCCTTCTGAGCTTCACCTGGCTCATTAGTCCGCTCAGTAGACCCAGGAGATTCTTCGGGCTCTTCTAAGGCGTCAGACTCCTGGGTCTCAACCTCTGAGGCGTCAGCGACTTCTTCATCACCAGGCTTGGGGTCACACTTGGACTCCTCTGAGGAAATGTCGACTCCGGAGGATACCCGAACTTGGTCCGCCCGCCAGACTCCCGTTTGCTCCAAGTCCTGATCGCCTGAGGTATTGGAGATTTCCCCGCTGAGTGCGCTGGGGGGTGCCTGCTCCAGAGTGCCCCCAAGATCATCAACGTGCCTCATCAGCTCCTCGACCGGAGCGGTGAGATAGTACTCACCCTCCGCCGAGATCGGGTCGAGCCGTTTGGGCCCATTCCCCGTAATACCTCGCAGGATCTGAATCAGCACAAGTTGGCTGCTCGTGTGAGCATCTCTGAGGGCCTCTTTTACGGCCTCCGTCTGCCCCCCAATGGCAGCTGCGAGCTGCTCGCCCTGAAAGGCCTGCGCGCTCGTGATTGCCTCAACGAGCGCCGCCGTTTGGGCGTGCAAGGTTGCCGTGAGCACCTGCGCCCGCTCTTCGGCCTTCTCTTGCGTTGCGTCGTGGTGCCCGGCATTGAGCTCAAGGAGGCGCTCGTGGACCTCACGGAGATCGTTCCAGGCCTTCAGCATCGCCCCCGACTCGCCGCTCGGACGATTGCGCCAGACCTGAACCGCGACCAGCAGCACCAAGAGCCCCACCAGGGCCCAGATCTGGCGCTCGCGCGCCTTCAGTGCTGCAGTTCGCTGACCCTCCCGCTCGGCCAGCGTTTCGAGGGCCGCGGTCTGGGTGGTTGTGCTGCTCGCCGCAGCGTTTTGGGCCTCGGTCAAGGCCTTCGTTTGCTCCAGCTGCCTCGCAGCGAGCTTGTTGGCCTCTTCCAAGGCCTTGGCGCGGCGGGTGTTCGCCGCGACCGCCTCCTCCCGAACTTTCTTGACTTCCTCCTGGGCAGTCGCGAGGCCTTCGGTGACCTCTTTGAGCTTGTTGCTCGTGCGCCGGAGCTCCCGACGCAAACGCTTCGCCTCGCGAAGCGCCTTCTCGTCGGCATCACTCCCGCCGCTGCCCAGCAGCGGCACGGCCTCCACGTTAGCCTCAGTCTCCGCTCGAGCCACCGATGGGGTGGCGAGCAGGCCAAAGGCTAGCACGAAGGCTGGTGTGAAGCGAAAAAAGGCTCCGAGAAAATTGAAAAATTGAGCCATCTTCATCAGAAACACGAAGATAGCCATGAAAGAAACAAGAACGATGATGTTTGGCATTCCCACTCACTCCCGGCCCGTAAAAGGACCAAAACACACTCACGACCGCCAACATCCCTGTTATAATCTGCCAAAACTCCTGTCTTGGCGTGAACGTTTCGATGCTCCTTTTTTTGCACCGAAACCCAAACGCTGCTGGCAGAGCTCAGATCACGGTGCAAAAATCAAATTTTAAGCAAATGTAAATCCATCAGACACCCCATATTTTAGAATAAAATCAGGGCCATCATGACAATTTACCCCCTAGTTGTAAATGAGCAATCTCATCCAAAAATAGGATGAGACACTGCACGTGGCAGTGGGGTTCATCATATCATCTTTTCATCATATGCCGATAATGTTTATACTACGCATCTTTTTCATACAGGTTTTAAAACGAATGAGGGCAGATTTTGTTACAGAATGGGGGGATAACCGACTGAGTGATAAGTTCTTCAGAATGACTCCATTCATTTGGCCTAGACAACCCCCTTGGTCCCCCTCTTCATATAAGGAGGGGGAAGGATTTGAAGGTGAGTTGATGGGAAAGGGGGTGGTTATAAATTAAAGATGGAAGCAATCCCTGAAGGCGAGGATATATATCCTCGCCTTCATTGAGAGATGAGGAAACAAGTCTCACTCTCGCGCGTTAAACCCTAGAGTCATCCGAATTCAGGGCTTCGGTATTTAGACGATTCCAGGATCTTCCCCTTCGACTTCGCTCCGGGTCCGTCCTGGAATGACAACAGCCACTTAGGTATATACTTTGCTTTAGGGTGGGTATATACTTCCATCTCAAGGACTAACGATTATCGAGTAACGATTAAGTCCTATTTTAGAATGGCCAGTGATTAGTGGTGAGTGATGAGACTTATTTAAGCTATATTCTAGCTAATCGCTATTCGCTAATTGCTAATCGCTTGCTGAAAAAAAGGTGATGAGGTGACCCCCAGCATTCTGAAGAGGAATAGGTATATAGTTGGGAAGAAGATAAGTATATACTCTTGGAATTTCATCCCATTTGAGGTACATTAAAAACACTCCTTAAAATTGAATCATGAGCTTAAAAATCGGAATTGTGGGCCTTCCTAATGTAGGAAAATCAACCCTATTCAATGCCCTGACACGGACTAGTACGGCCCAAGCGGCCAATTATCCTTTTTGTACCATCGACCCCAACGTAGGCATTGTCGAAGTGCCCGACCCACGCATGGAAAAATTGGTCGAAATGGTCAGTCCTGAAAAAACCATTCCCGCCGTGGTCGAATTTGTCGACATTGCTGGCTTGGTCAAAGGCGCCAGCGAAGGGGAGGGGCTTGGGAACAAATTCTTAGCCAACATTCGCGAATGTGATGCCATCGCCCAAGTGCTTCGTTTTTTTGAAGATTCGGACATCACACACGTACATGGAGGGGTCAATCCCAAATTGGACATGGATGTGATCCAGCTCGAGCTCATTCTGGCCGATTTGGACACCGTCAATAAACGCCTGGGAGAAACCGAGCGGCGGGCCAAATCTGGCGATAAGAAACTCATGACTGAGGTAGAAATCTATCAACGCCTCAAAAAAGCCCTCGAAGATGAAATCATGATCATCAATCTCGATTTGACTGAAGATGAACAACTGAAGATCAAAGACCTCCATTTGCTCACCAACAAACCTATTTTGTATATCGCGAATGTCAAAGAAGATGAAATCAGCTCTTTTGAGGCCGAAAAAGCGGCGTCAGACCTTGGATTGGGTGAGGGACAGGTCATTTTACCCATTTCCGCCAAGGTGGAGGAGGATTTGATCGATTTTAGTCCCGAAGAGGCCACCGATTATTTGGCCGATTTAGGCCTCAAAGAATCGGGCCTCAACGCCGTCATACGGGCAGCTTACCGGCTTTTAGGCCTCCAGACCTACTTTACAGCCGGCGTTAAAGAAGTCCGCGCCTGGACCGTTAAAATCGGTGCCACAGCCCCTCAAGCCGCAGGGGTTATCCACACCGACTTTGAAAAAGGATTCATCAAAGCCGAAACCATCGCCTATGCGGATTTCGTGGCCTGCAATGGCGAACAAGGCGCCAAAGAGCAAGGAAAAATGCGCATGGAAGGGAAAGAATACGTGGTCCAAGACGGCGATGTGATGCATTTTAAGTTTAACAACTAGAAGTCTTGCTTCGCGAGGGTCTATTGAGGTTCAATTGTGGACTTAGGTGATACTGATAACCACAACAGACCTTCGAAAGACCCCCGACTGAAAAATTAAAAAATATGAATCAAAAAAATAAAAAAATCGCCTACTTTTCTATGGAATTCGCCCTTGATCCTGCCATTCCTAATTATGCCGGTGGGTTGGGGGTGTTGGCGACGGACATTCTGCGCTCCGCAGCAGATTTAGAGCTACCTGTAGTGGGGGTTTCCCTCATCTATCATCAGCATGATGACCCTAAAAAAGCCTTTCCCATTGCGGATTATTTTGAAGCACTGCCCAAAACCATCGACGTCGAAATTGAGCGCCGTCACACCCGTATCAATATTTGGGAGTACACCATCACCGGCCAAACAGGCTTCAAAATTCCGATTTATTGCCTCAGTAGTTTTCACCCAGACAATGTGCCGTGGGACCGCGATCTGACCAAAGAGCTTTACAGCACAAACCAGTACACCCGCCTTTGCCAAGAAGCGATCTTAGGCATTGGTGGCATCCGAGCCCTCCGAAAACTAGGTCATCATGACCTCGAACGCTTTCACATGAATGAGGGGCACGCGAGTCTACTCACCCTCGAACGTCTCAAAGAGGAGGAAGGGGATAAAGAAGCGGTCAAAAAGACCTGTGTCTTCACCACGCACACTCCTATTCCTGCAGGACACGACCGCTTCCCTTACGATTTGGCCCACCAAGTCTTGGATGGGATCATTCCCGATAACATCAAAGTCATGGCCTCCGAAAAAGAGCTTCATACGACCAAGTTGGCCCTCAACATGAGCCATGTGACCAATGGCGTGTCCCAAAAACATGCCGCGGTTTGTCACAAGATGTTCCCTCATCACTCATTTTTAGGTATCACTAATGGAGTGCATATTCCCACCTGGACCACACAATCCACACAATCCATTTATAATCAGTACTTTAAAGGATGGCAAAATGATCCCTCTCAACTGAAAAAAGCGCTCAATTTACCGAACGAGGAGGTAAGAAACCTCCGAAAAGCCAATAAAAGCACACTCATTGACTACGTGAATCAGCATCCTGAATTTCTAGTGCACAGTTCTCACCAGCTCACCGAGGATGATTATTTTGATGAAAATACCCTCACTCTCACCTTTTCACGCCGTTTTGTGCCTTACAAGAGGCCCTTGCTTATTTTTGAAGATCTGGATCGCCTTCGCGAGATGGCCCATCGCCAGATTCAAGTGATTTTCAGTGGGCGTTGTCATCCGGATGATTCCTATTGCAATGGCATCATGCAACGACTTTTAGAGCTACAAAAGGAACTCAGAGGTCAAATTCGCTTAGCAGTGTTACCCAATCGAAACCTAGACAACACCAAAATTCTCGTGGCTGGCAGTGACGTTTGGCTCAATAACCCAGAGCCACCCATGGAGGCCTGCGGCACCAGCGGGATGAAGGCAGCGCTCAATGGAGGCCTCAATTTTTCTTCGCCTGATGGCTGGTGGCTGGAAGCCGAAAAAATGGACGCCGAGAGTGGTTTTTCTTCGGGCTGTGATTGTGCTGGACACGATTCACTCGATTGCAACGCCCTTTATCGCACCCTGGAAAAAATCATTGATCTATATTATAATCAACCCCAAAAGTGGCTCCAGAAAGTCAAACACTCGATCGCCTTAGGCGCCTATTTCAATAGCCATCGCAATGTTCAGGATTATCTGGAGAAAATGTGGAATACTAAGGACTAACAACTAGGGACTAAGGACTAAATTATTCGCAACTGATTTGTTAGCCATTCGTAAAACTATCCGTGAGACGATTCGTAAATCAACACGTAAAACAATTCGTAATTAAAAATTTGCAATTAATAAGCGATCAGCGACTAGCGCGTAGTGACTAGCCAAAATGAATCTTAAAATAAGGCTAAACGCTGTACGCTAATTGCTAAACGCTCTAAAAAATTCGTAATTAGTAATTAAAAACTCGTAACTAAGTCAACGTGCACATCCGAAAGAACATGATTCAAAACAACGAAGGGTTCAAATGCAAGAATTGTCGACGCGTCGTGGAACCGCATCCAGGAGGCAGTTGCCGGAATCATTGTCCCCATTGCCTCTACTCCCTCCACGTTGACCTCGATGTGCCAGGCGACCGGGCGAATGATTGCCAAGGGCTGATGGCGCCGATTGGGATGGAAAACAACAAGAAGAAAGGCATTCGTATTTTGCACATGTGCAAGACCTGTGGATTCCAAATCTACAACCGCACTGCCCCCGATGACGACTGGGAATTGGTCTGCTGTCTGTCGCGAGTTCCACAAGGGTGAAGATGAAGTATATACCCACCCTCTCCCCATCTATATACTAACCTTCAGTGAAATGCTGGGAGTCACCTCATCACCTTTTTTCAGCAAGCGAGTAGCAATTAGCGAATAGCGATTAGCTAGAATATAGCTTAAATAAGTCTCATCACTCACCACTAATCACTGGCCATTCTAAAATAGGACTTAATCGTTACTCGATAATCGTTAATCCTTGAGATAGAAGTATATACTCACCCCAACCCAAAGTATATACCTAAGTCACCTATCATGAACACCCCTGCACCCCTCTTAGAAGAGGGGAATTGATTATAAGTTAATCTCCCAAACAATTCCCCTTCTTCGAAGGGGTGCCCGGAGGGCGGGGTAGTTTAAATACAGACGACTCTAGGGTCTAACGCCCTAGAGTGACGACCGTTTTTCTTATTCCTCAATGAAGGCGAGGATATATATCCTCGCCTTCAGGGTTGGTAATTGCTCCATCCAGAGCCTCCCCCTAAAAGCCATTTGTCGACCAATCCCTTTCCCTTTCCGCGGGGAGGGGGACAATAAGATGGGTTTGATAAAATGAAGGGGGTGGTTCAGATCAAAAGAGTGGAGTCGTTCTGAATACCGACTAGTCTACCAGCTAACAGCTAATAGCTCCCAGCTCTAAAAAATTTATTTCACAACCACCTTTAAACACTTCTGGTACTCAACACTCTTCTCATACACCTCCTGATACGTCTTGCCCACCAGCAAAAATCGAAGACAAGGAGGGTAGTTGTGTTTTGCTAGGCCCACTTTGTCACCTTGCTTCACCATCAGTTCAAATGACCTCACTTGAGGATCGTTTTCTGCTGTTTTTAGTTGCTCAATGTGATCAAAGACCCCCTCCTTTTCAGGAAAAAACTCCAACATCGACACATAGTGCTTGGGTTTTCGATCCACCTTAATCGCTTTACCCAAAACGCTCTGGACCATCAACTTATTTAGATTGATGCCATAAGCTTCCTCATACATCAAAGGGCGGTAACCCCCCATTCGACTGGCAATTTCAATCAATTTGATTTCATGATCTGGGGTGATGATCAGTTCGGTGTAGGCAGGGCAATAGCGCAAGCCCAAAATTTTAGTCGCCGTTTCTGCCACATTCTTGGTCTTAGTGATGACCTCTGTTGGAAACTTGGAGGGGAGAATTCTGAAAGCCAAAAAGGAGTCCTTCCGGCCCATTTGGCTAGCCGAATAGACATCACAAATTGAAGGGGCATTCCAAATACTGTAATTGCTAGCCAGCGACTGCACACTAACCTGCTGTCCGTGAACCGCTTTTTCGGCAATGAATATTTTCTTAGGGTTGGGATACTCAAAGGAAAAATCAAAATAGTCGTAATCGTTGTAAAGGTCTTCATCAAGCTCAGTACTCGTTTTTTTTAGGTGTTTAAACGACGGGGCAATCTCCGTTTTCTCGTCGATGTGAAACACCAATCGACTTTTGATGCCAGCAATAGATTTGAGATAAATATCTCCTCCGAGTTCCTTGAAGGCTGCTTCGGTTTCCTCCTGGGTCGTGACAACACGATAATCAATATTCTCCTTCATGAAGGTGAGGGCATGGCGCTGCATGGCTTTATTTCGAGTGCAGGCGGCGCTGTAAGGCGAGGCAGAAGGAAGGTTAAAACGCTCTCCTAAATACGAACGCGTCACCACGTAATGCTCGTAATTACTGATGATGCCTTTGATGGCATACTTTTCCTTTAGGTCAGGGATGAATTGATCAAAGGTTTTCACATTCACCAGGTCCCCTTCCACCACTTCATCGAACAATTCTCGGGCGACCGAACTGGGATTCTGAGTGAGTAAAACCGCCTTGTAACCCAGGGATTGGGCTAGCTCGACACTCCCTTTTTTATGTCTAAATCCAATAAAAAGAATAGCTTTGTCTTTCATCAAAAAAGACTCATGAGATAATGCTTCGATTATCTCTGATTTACCAAAAAAAGCAATGGATTTTCTATCCAAATCGCCCTCCAATGTAGTGCGCGGTTTGCTCTTCTTTGGGCTGGGTAAAGACTTGCTCCGTATTTCCATATTCCACTAATTCGCCGAAATACAAGAACGCTGTTTGATCACTCACACGCCTAGCCTGCTGCAAATTGTGCGTGACGATCAAAATAGTGTGCTTCTTCTTGAGCTCTTCGACTAATTCCTCAATTTTAGCCGTTGAAATAGGGTCCAGCGCTGAAGCCGGTTCATCCATGAGCAAAATAGAAGGGTCGACCGCTAGTGATCTAGCAAGACACAAGCGCTGCTGCTGGCCTCCGGATAAACTCAGGGCGTTTTTTTTGAGATGATCTTTGACTTCATCAAACAAAGCCGCTTTGATCAACGATTCTTCAACCACTTGATCCAAACGCTTTTTGTCTTTGACACCACGAATGCGCAATCCATAAGCCACATTTTCATAAATCGATTTTGGAAAGGGATTGGGCTTTTGAAAAACCATTCCCACGGTTTCACGCAATTCTTCCAGATGTTTTTGATCGTGATAAATATCCTCCCCATCAATCAGGATTTCCCCTTTTCTTTGAAAGCCTTCCAAGTGATCATTCATGCGATTGAACAGTCTTAAAAAGGTGGACTTTCCACAACCAGAGGGGCCAATCAAGGCGGTGACTGTTTTTTCAGGAATGTCGATGGAGACATCTTTTAAAACATGCTCGGCGCCATAATCGACAAAAATATTTCGAGCACTGAGTTTTACTTTGGATTGAGCTTCTTTTTGAGAAGTGTCAGAGTGGATTTGAGTCATGGAAACAAATTAATGAAGTACAGATTACCATTTGATTTTATTGCGAGCGCGTTGACGGATCACCACAGCAATGCCATTGAGTACAAAAACAATGCCAAGGAGCACAATGATGCCAGCAGCAGCATTGATGGCAAAGCCCGCTTGAGGCCGTGAAATCCAGTTGAAGATCTGAATGGGAAGAACCGTAAATTCATCAAGAGGGCTCTTGGCCACAAAGGGCACATAAGTTAATGCACCAATCATAATGAGTGGAGCGGTTTCACCAATGGCTCTAGAAAGGGCTAAAATGATTCCCGTCAAAATATTAGGAAAGGCAGCCGGAAGCACTTGATGCCAAATCGTTTGCCACTGACTAGCTCCCAGTGCGAGCGAGGCTTCTTTGATCGTTTTGGGAACCGCCCGCAGGGCTTCTCGGGTTGAGACCACGATGATGGGCATGATGAGTAGGGAAAGGATTAGGGCACCTGAAAGCACACTTTCTCCCAGGCGAAGCGTCCGAACAAAAATAGTCAGGCCCAAAATACCGTAAATAATAGAGGGGATACCGGCCAGGTTGGCTATATTGATCTCCAAAACGTTTGATAAAAACCCTTTTCTGGTATATTCCTCCAAATAAATGGCGGCTCCCACCCCCAACGGGATGGCGATTAAAATCGTCAATCCGAAAATCCATAAAGTCCCTGTCCAGGCGGTCAAAATTCCCGCTTTTTCAGGAAAACGAGAGGGGAGAGCGGTGAAAAAATCAATGGATAAGCGGCCAAAGCCATCCGAAAAAACGTTGATGAGCAAGGCGGCGAGCATGATTAGTCCAATCGAGGTGCACAAAATGCCAAAATATTTGAAGAGTTGATCGATGATTTTACTCCGTGTGATCCGGTTCATTTCTAAGAAAATTATTCGTATTTTTGTCGATAGCGACGATTGAATTGAAAACTAATGTTGTTCAAAATCAAAGTTAAGACAAAAAGCATGGCGCCGGCGGCAAAAATCGTCTGGTATTCAATCGAGCCATGCGGTACATCTCCCAGGCTGACCTGGACGATGTAGGTGGTGATGGTTTCAACCGACTCCAGTGGATTAAAGGTCAAGTTGGGTTGTTGACCGGCAGCGATGGCTACAATCATGGTTTCCCCAATGGCCCTCGACACAGCCAAAATCACAGCTGAAACGATGCCAGACGAAGCAGCCGGTAAAAGCACTCGAAAGACCGTTTGAAGCCGAGTTGCCCCCATTCCATAGGAGGCGTCTCGAAGCGATTGGGGGACAGCAAATAGGGCATCTTCACTCAAAGAAGACACAAAAGGGATAATCATGATTCCCATGATGATTCCAGGAGAAAGGGCATTAAAGCCCGGCAGATCAGGAATGATTTTTTGTAAAAAAGGAGTCATCACCACTAGGGCAAAGAATCCGTAAACCACCGTCGGAACAGCAGCCAGAATTTCCAGAACCGGCTTGATGACTTTTCGAAAGCGCTTGGAGGCGTATTCATTCAAATAAATGGCAATGGTGAGTCCAACGGGTAGGGCGACCAAAATGGCGATGAAGGTAGTCAAAAGGGTGCCCGAAACCAAAGGGAGGATGCCAAAATGTTTTTGGGTGAAAAGGGGGGTCCACTCGGTGTCGGTCAAAAATTCCTTCAGAGAAACGGTTTGAAAAAAAGAGATCGATTCACTGAAAAGGACCCAGATGATACCCGCCGTGGTCAGTACAGTGACCAAGGCACATAGAAACAGAATCATTTTAATCACGTGTTCTGCCAGGCGGGTTTTTTGTTTCATGATAGGGAGCAAAAATGGAATTTAAAGGGCTTAAAGCGTCTCTAGAAACGTCTCATATTTTTCCATTTCAGCAGCGTATTCCTCATCGGTAAGAGGAATGTAACCCACTTCACTCACAAGCTCACCAGCCGTTTCAAGGTAAAACTGAGTGAATTCAGCAGCATCTTCACGAGCTAGGGCTTGATCGTTTAAATAAATGAAAAGAGGTCGAGAAAGTGGGGAATAAGTCCCATTTTTAACTGTTTCCTCTGATGGAAGAACGGCTTCATCTCCATTGTTAACCGGCACGAGGCTAAGTTTATCTTTATTTTCCTCATAATAAGCCAATCCAAAGAATCCCAGGGCATACTTATCGCTGGCAACACCTTGAACCAGGACATTGTCATCTTCGCTAGCGGTATAGTCCCCACGACTGGCCCCTTCTTCTCCTACAATGGCTTCAGTAAAGTAATCAAAGGTTCCAGAGGCCGTTCCAGGTCCGTAAAGACTTAATTCTTCGTCGGGCCACTCGTCCCGAATTTGATTCCATTTGGTGATTTCTCCCTGCGCATCAGGTTCCCACATCATTTTAAGTTCTGCAACCGTCAATTCGTCCACCCAATCATTATCAGGATGCACAATAACCGCTAGGCCATCGTAGGCAACAGTAAAATCAACATAGTCGATGCCAGAGGAGTCACACAACTCAATCTCCGTCTCTTTAATGGGTCTAGAAGCATCATTGACGTCGGTTTCACCGCGACAGAATTTCTTGAAGCCACCCCCAGTTCCTGAAAGCCCGACGGTCACTTTAATGTCCGGATTAACGGCATAGAATTCTTCAGCCACTGCTTCGGTCACTGGAAAGACTGTGCTTGATCCATCAATAGAAACTTGACCTATGGATTCAACTTCTCTGTTACTTGTTTCTTCGTTTGCCATGTCAGTATTGGGGCTCGTCGAACATGCCACTAGAATAAAACTAATGGCTATAAAAAGGGCGCCTTTTTTCATGATTTTTTAATTAATAGTAAAAAAGACTAATAAGTTTATATGCTCATCGAGTCTGTTTAACGTCATCGTAACACAACTTTTTAAAAAGTAAAAAAAATCGTGTTGGCGAAAAATTTGAAGCCTATTTTTAAGCTAGAATAGACTGAGAATTTGGTTTTCTGGGGATAATGTATAACCCGAAGAAAGAGGCTCAGAAAAGACTCATTCGTAAGTTGACGCATAAAAAATGGGCCTGCAAAAAAATGCGAAGTGAACTCCGAACGAAGTTGAGGAGGAGCGAATTTTTTGGGAAGGAGTAAAATCATGTGTATGCTGGGCGACGATGACTCAAAAATGAGGCATGTTCGTAAGTTGGAACATGATTTTAAGATGGAGCTCAATTTCATGTAAAATATAGACTTAAGATATTTAATTGGCACACCAAAGCCCCAGAACTATAATTGACATATTATTATTAATATGATTTATTATATATATCTGTCTAAATTAAAATATAATTAGTTTACATGAGAATTATTTCTAATATGCCTCCAGAAGTCGGCAGGCTAGATATGCAACTAGTAAGGCCACATTTAAAAGCTATTTTACATTTGTTTGAAAACCATGGTTTGACGGGATTAGATCGAGGTGCTGAACTTTGGGATGTTTCAGTGCCAGATACTCAACTATCTTTTTTGGGGCAAGATGGAGGTCTAGTTTCTTATAGCGCTTTAAATAGCCAAATGTTTAGAGGTAATCTAAGGGATACACGTGTTTCAGCTCGAGCCATATTTGAAATGATTGATGATGAAATTCGCCCTATTGGCACTTATTGTCCGGGGTTAGTAATGGGGGTTGAATCACATACGGATATCACATCTGTGAGTTTATTTCATGCTGACCCTCCAAACATTGTGGGGTCTCTTCGCCTTGATCCAAGTAAACCCTACACTCCTACCGAGTTTGCCGTGGGTTCTTTTGCATTTGATGGGGATAGGAAGATTAGAAGAGAATTTGCTGAATATAACAAGGCGCTTGAAGCTTATAGGCTAAATGGCTATATGGGGCCTGAACCAGCTGATAAATCCACTTCTCAGTTGGATGTGATTAGCGCATTTAATGCAAGTCTTAAGCCAAATTCTTATGAAATAGTTCCAAGTGAAGAAGGTGTGTTTTACCAATTGAAGGGTAATGACTTGGAACATTTTCCTCCTGAACTAGATGAGGCTGAGGCAAGTATCCATAGGAGAGGTGTTCATCAAGGAGGCTATCGCGCCTTCTTTGAAGCTTAAAAATAAAGGGAAAATAAGCCATTTTCACATCATTGAGTTTGGGGGTCATAGGAAAAAAATAGTCCGCCCATCCCCTCAGGAGACCTAAATCCTAAAACTAACTAAAGCGCTTTAAATAAAGCCAAAAGCTGGTTTGGTTTTTCTGGAGCTCCTTACTGGACGAAGTGCGGATTGGCTTCATGCTTCAACTTTAAGCTCAAGATGGGTAAGCCTAAGGTTTATTGAAGATCAGCTCGTTGCAATTGCAATGCCTCTTCAAGTAAACTAAGTATAATTTCATCTTCAGTGTCAAACACTCTCTGATCCTCTCTGGTGGGTGTGCTACCCATTAGAACATGCCAGCCACCAAAAGTTTCTGCAAGTTGCTCCTCATCCATACCCATTGCCTCGGTAGCCTTACCCCTCATCCATTTCAAAAGGCGCTCTTGTGTGTCGAAGGGCTTTTCGTCCTCTCGTCCCCAGGCGGAGAGCACTTCAGCTCTAACACTCCGATATTTTTCAACTTCTTCCCACCACATAAACATCCTCTGTATTAATTGAAAAATCAAATGATCAGCAGTGTCAAATGATTCGCATTCGCCCATAGGAGCAGTGCCTTCTAGAAGGCGCATAGCTCCAAATTTTCTTCGAATTTCCTCAATTGTTAGTCCTGTTGCTGCGGCAATTTTTTTTCCTATATTTTCTGCAACCTTTTCTCGAATCGTTGCCAACTGACTTTGCTCTTGGGCCATACTCTTAATAATCGCATCAAAATATCTACCATATGTGCGATTATTCTGCTCCCATGATTCGCTAGCTCCCTGGCTCACAAAGACTGTAATTATTGAGCCTTAAGTGTACCACCTTTATGGCACACTAATAAAGTCCGCCCATCCCTTCAGGAGGCCTGAATTATCAAAATAGCCAAAGCGCTTTAAATAAAGCCAAAAGCTGGTTTGGTTTTTCTGGAGCTCAATGATGGACGAGGTGCGGAGTTGAAAACACGAACGGCGAACTGCTTAGCGATGAAGAATTTAAAACCCAAAAGCAATCAATCAGCAAAAAGCGGGAGACTTTCTCTCAAAAAATTACTGAATTTGACTCACGAGCAGACAAATGGATGGCAATCGTAACGGATGCTTTTGATACAGCTCGCTATGCTACAAAAACATTTGAAAATGGAACCATTCAGGAAAAGAAAGTCCTGTTGGCCAAAATTGGGGCAAACTTTATTCTAAAAAGTAAAAAATTGAGCATAGAAGCCAAAAATCCCTATATCACCCTTGAAAAGTACATGCCCATGAGCCACAAGCTAGAAAGGCAAAGGGGCAAACTGGTTAAATCGCAAAATAAAGCCAAAAAAGACGTTTCTGAACAGTTAGAAACACTTTGGAGCGGGTGAAGGGACTCAAACCCTCGGCCTCTGCCATGGCAAGGCAGCGCTCTAATCAACTGAGCTACACCCGCAAAATGTAAGCCAGCCCATTTTATCAAACAAGAAGCGTTTTGCAAGCCATTGGAATATTTAAATCAAACAATTAAGTAGACGTTTACAATTGAGTGTGGGTTGATTATTCTCAAGGCATAAAAATTTACTCAACCATGAAATTCAACGAACTCAATGCCATTCTAAAACTCTCCGCATTCCTCCTCTTTGCCTATTTATTTTTTCTCATTCTCAAGCCCTTCATCGCTGTGATTGTCTTGGCAAGTGCCTTTGCCATCGTTTTTTATCCCGTCTCACGTGCCTTCCACAAAAAACTAAAACTGAGTCAAGGAGCGTCTTCATTATTAACCCTCATTTTAACGGTCTTATTCATCATCCTCCCCATTGCTTTGCTGTTAACACTCATTACCCGTGAAGCCATCATTTTTGCTGAAAACACTGATTTCCAAGCCCTAGAAAGTCAATTAAACGGCCTCCAAGAGCAAGCCTGGTGGGGATCTTACGTGGACATTGCCACCCTCAAAGAAAAGCTCATCGGCAGTCTCAGTGGGGCAGGGGAGTGGATTTACAGCAGTGGGTCAGCCATTCTAACAAGCTTTTCCAACTCCATTTTTCTCTTTTTTGCCTTCATACTCCTCTATTATTATTTTTTAAAAGATGGAACCCTCCTCCTCCAAAAGTTTAAAACCATGCTGCCCTACCAAAAAAGTGAGCAAAAAAAGCTATTTGAAGCACTTAAGGGAATTTCGACCACCATTTTTTATGGCAATTTGCTCAGTGGATTATTGGCTGGCTTAGTGGCTTACATCGGCTTCATGTTATTTGGCTTCAGAGGGGCCTTGATCTGGGCCTTGCTGGCCGCTCTTTTTTCACTCATCCCCACCCTGGGCACCTTGCTGATCTATTTGGCAGGCATCGCCATTGTCTTTGTTTCAAAGGGGGGGATGCTAGCCGGACTCATGCTAGCCTACTTTGTACTCGCTGAACTCCTCTTGAGAGAAAATTACCTCCGTGGAAAATTGTTGGAAGACAAGCTCCCTTTTCACCCCATCGTGATCTTTTTTGCCCTAGTCGGAGGTGTAGCCGCCTTTGGCTCCATGGGATTCATCTATGGCCCGCTCATTGTGACGGTTTTAGGAGCCCTATATCAATTTTACGCCATCGAAAAGAATTAAATAAATTTAAATTTTTAGCCCGAGGACTTGATTCATTTGATCTAAGCATTATCTTGGGGGATGTTAAAACTAATCCCAAAAACATGCATTATTATTGTGATGGAGGTTGTGGTGGTGTGGCCACCGAAGAGGCCCTTGAAAGAAAAGACAAGGTTTGCCAAATGGAAGGCTGCGATAAATATCAAAAACCACTCATTCAGTGTGATTGTGACAACATGGGCAGACACAAAAATTAAGAGCTTCATAGGTCAAATAAATTGACTATAATGGTATTTTAGTTTATATTAATACCCATTTTCGTTTAATTTAAAATCGACCATGAAAAAATGGCACTATCTCATTTTAGGAATTGTAGCCGTACTCACCTTAACCAGTTGCACCGAGTCCCCAAATGCAACAGATAGCGAATCAAACTCTAAAGTTTTAAATGAAATACCATCGTCGGTGGTCTAGCAGTGCTCTGATCACTTTCTAATGTAGTGCTTGCAAAAACTGCTCAGATTTGAAGGGATGATTTAAAATCGTTCCTAAAACCGACTTGAGAACAAAAAAAACCTCAGCCCTTTCCCCTTGGCTAGGCTGGATCTGGACACAAGAAGTGACTGAGTTTTTTTGAATGTAATTCACCCATTTGATCACCGAGGGGCTCAATTGAAAGTCAGTGTCTGAGGCATCTTCTCGGTGAACGATACTGGCATCCTCCACGGAAAGAAAATAGGGGATGGATAGGTCAATTTTTTGATCGGTGTGTCGACAATGATCCCACTGTCCCATAAAGCCCAAAAGGGTCAATAATTTGACCATGTAAGCATAAAACAAAACCTCTGATTGCTGAGAGTCAATCAACATCAGACAATTCTTTAAAAGCTGAAAAGCCGCGTGGCACTCTTCACCTTCAGGAATCAGTTTTTGAGTAGCCTCTGCCATGTAAAAAAGAAGCCCACGGGTCTTCAAATCCAGCTCATTCGTCTCGACAGAATGAATCGGTTCAACGTCATTCAAGTAACCCAAACTTTGCCCCTGAAAATAACTCAAATGAAGCGTATCCAAAAGGCCCAAAGAACCCGCCAATTTACTTTTTAAGCGCCTAGATCCTCGTGCCACCAAGGCAATTTTACCAAAATCTTCCGACAGCACGGTGATGATTTGATCCGCTTCAGAAAAATCGATTCGCCTCAAAACAATCCCGGTTGTTTTATGGTGCTGTTTCATGGGTAAATCAAAAGGCTTGTTGCTTTCTTAGGTAAAGCTCAATGGCCAGGTAACTGCTCACCAGTCCTGCAGCCATAACTAACAAAAATTGCCATCCTAGCGTGAGCCAAAAATTATCTTGAAAGTGAATCAGAATGGCATTGAGTCCAGCCACCAAGGTTTCGTTCGTCACGATGGTGACTAAATTTTGAGCCAAATAAGCGAGGACCAATCGAGAAAACAAAAGACTGATCAACAATGCCAAAATGGCAAAAAAGAGACCTTCTAAAACATAGCCCCCCCGAATAAATCCATATTTTGCCCCCACCAACTTCATGATTTGAATTTCCTTTTCATGGGAGTGAATATTGATGTTGATGCTGTTAAAAATAATCATGACCCCTACGATGGCAAAAATGATGATGAGCCAAAAACTCACCCGTTTGATGCTTTGGGTGATGGCTAGAATCTTTTCATTGCGCTCCTTTTGATCAAAATTCTGTATAAGCTCATCCTGATTGACGATGCTGCTGAATTGGGCCGATTCCAAAAATTGAATCACCTCATTATTGCTTTCAACAGTATCGGTCACCAGCCTCACCACATCAGGCAAGGGGTTTTCCAAATCGTTATAATCCAAAAATGCCGTTACATTGGGATACTTAGAGCTAAAATCCTTGAGCGCCTCGTCTTTTCCCACAAAAATCACTTCCTTAATTTGAGGATTCTCACTCAAGGTCTGAATGAAGGACTGAACGGTGTAATTTTCAACTCCCTCATTAATCTCAATGCTAATGTCAAACTTCTTGCCCACGGCTTCAATCACCGAGTCGCTGGCCAAACTCAAGGCCAGAACTAGGTTAAAAACAAAAAGCATCAAGGCAATAATGAAAACAGTAGCAACGGTCAAAAGCTTGTTTCGCATCAAATTGTGCCACGCATTTTTCATAACGCGTCGGGCAAAGTTCCACTGCAATGATGAGGGGCGATCAGCCATTTTTTGTTTTTTTAAACTGGCTAAACTATAACAGGATTGAACTTTATCAGCAAGCGATTCCCAATGAGAATTCATGATCCTTAATCCGAAATCCCTAATCCCTTTTTAACCAAACTGGACTTGAATTTTTCTGGAAAATGCGCCTCAGCACGTCGTACTTCGATGCCTGGAAAAGCCTCTTTTATAGCTTCTAAATTGGCCTTCTGATCATAACCAAGCCCGATGATATCAGGCTGAAATCTACGGATAACGTCAAAGAAATCATATTCATGACCCAAAATAACCTCATCGGCAATCTGACTGGCTTTGACAGCTTCTAAACGCTCTTCTTCACTAAAATGAGGAGGGTGCCCCTTAATTTTAGTCACATTTTTATCTCGCGCAATGACCATGATCAATCGATCGCCCCAGTTTTTCAGACGCTTCAAATAAAAAGCATGACCAGGGTGAAAGGCATCAAAGGTGCCAAAGCCCATAACAGTCATTGCATCCGATGAAATTGATTGCTTGGTCATTTAGAAATAAGACTAACTAGTCTTTTTCATTCCCATAAAACGGTCTCGAAAGGCATTGGCTGCCTCAAAACAATCCTTAACTCGCTTGTTATCTGGGTCTAACTTCAAAGCCCGTTTGAGGAGTTGAATGGCTTTGTCAAAGTTCTTCATTTGCATGTAGCAGATGCCCAAGTCACAAAGGGTCAGCGGATTTTCAGGATCCAAATTCAAAGAGCGCTCTAAAATAACAATCCCTTGGGTTCGTTTTTTGTTATTAAAAAGGGCCCATCCCAAGCAGCGAAGAATCTCAGGATTGTTCGCATGAATAGTGTTTGAACTCTTCAGGTAGGAAACCGCCGTATTCCAATCTTGCTTCTGGGAATGAATGAAGCCTAAAATATACTTAGCAGTATAGCTTTCTTTATCCAGTTTAAGGGCACGGTGGCAAGCTTTCTCTGCCTTCTTATACTCGTCCAGACTCACATAGTTATCCGCAATTTCCTCCAGAGCTTCTACACAATCCGGGTTTTCAAAAAGAAGTTTTTCGGCTTCAGTAATAGATTCCTCATGTTCACCATTCAGCTTCAGTTCTTCAATTTGATTGAGGGCTTGTGCCACATGGTCAGGATAGTGATTGTCTTGTTTTTGAGTCATACGAGCTTTTTTATTCGTTAACCTATTTTAACTTATTTTTCCGCCCATTGCAATTTATTTTGCTTTTGGAAGAATAGATTTTATGGTCCGTTAATATCCCAAAAATAACCCCCCTTATAGATCGTCATGAAACGCCCGATTCGCCTCAATCAAGCCTTTCGCTTGCCCTGTATCAAAACGTTCTCCTTCAATGTGATAGGCCCACACCCCCTCTTTTTCAGCTAACTTGATAAAACCATCAATCAAACGCAATTCGCCATCCTTACTGGCTGCGCCTTCCCGAATCGCCTCAAAAATCGTTGGGGGACAGACGTATTTGCCAATCACTCCCAAATCACTTGGGGCCTCTTCTTGGGCAGGTTTTTCAACCAGGCCGTGCACTTCGTACAAACGACCTTGGTTCTCCCCAGGATGAATCACGCCATAAGCTGAAATGGATTCTTTCGGAACTCGTTCAACGGCAATCACCGATTCACCTTTAAATTGATCAATCAACTGCTTGGAAGCAGGAATGTCATGCTTGACGATATCATCCCCAAACAAAACCAAAAAAGGCTCATCACCCACCAGGGATTCTGCTTGAAGGATCGCGTGGCCATCTCCCAAAGGTTCATCTTGATAAATATAATGAAAATGAGCCATCTCATGAATCGGACGAATTTTCTCTGCAATATGCTCTTTATTACGTGCTTTTAAAACCGACTCCAATTCCGGATAATGCGAAAAATGGTGTCGGATCAACTCTTTATTCTTAGAGATCACAAAAATAATCTCCTCAATCCCGCTCAAAACAGCCTCTTCAACCAGGTATTGAATCACGGGTTTGTCCACGATGGGAAGGAGCTCCTTAGGAACCACTTTGGTCGCTGGCATGAAACGAGTTCCCATACCAGCCACAGGCAAGACGGCTTTTTTGATTTTCATAGATTCTAGATTGCTTTACAAAATCTCTTACTTGGATTTAATCTTCACAATTCGCATCTGGACTAAAGGTTTCTTAGGAATGCGAATATACAAAATATGATTCTTTTGAGTGGCCTCAATCTGACTCGTGTCAGCATGAAGCGGGAGGATGATACTTCTCGAAAAATCTCCCCAATAGCATTCTTGAACATAGGCATCGACCCCTCGCAGTTCAGAGAGTTCTTGGTCCAGCATACGTTCTCCTTTAATGGTTAAAACATCACCATTGATGATGATCTCAACCGCATCAATATCCACCCCAGCCAAAGGGGCAATCACCCGGATTTCTTTTTTATTCTCCAAAACATCCAGGGGAAGTTGACCCACATTATCAGGAGTATTGATATTGGGCTCCAAAACAGGATCAGAGCCGATCGTGATTGTTTGAGTGGCCTGGTTTTTTTTGTTAAAGGCTGTTTTCATAGTCTAAGTCTAGAACGAAGCTTATTTGGAGGCAACCTTTTTCTTAGAATCAGTTTTCTTTGAGGATGCAGGGTCAAAAAAGGCATCAAATTCTTCTTTTGAAAGCACTTCTTTCTTTAGAAGCTCCTTTGAAATTTTAGTCAAAAGGTCTTTATTGTCTTTCAAAATTTTAACCGTACGGGTTTGAGCCTCATGAACTAGCTTAGAAACCATTTGATCGATTTCATAAGCCACTTGCGGCGAGTAATTGGCCTTAGAGCCAATATCCGTTCCCATAAAGCTCGAGCTGGGTTGTTCACCAAAAATCACTGGACCCAATTCACTCATTCCAAAATCCTTCACCATACGGCGAGCAATGTCCGTCGCCCGCTTCAAATCACTGCTTGCCCCTGTGGTCACTTCACCAAAAATCAACTGCTCCGCAGCGTGCCCACCAATCAATGAACACATACGGTCCTTGAATTTAGAAACCGAGGTTAAATGCTTTTCTTCTTCAGGTAAAAACCAAGTGACTCCCAAGGCCATGCCGCGTGGAATGATCGAAATTTTTTCAACGGGATCACAACCCGGCAGCAGCTTTCCAACCAGTGCATGCCCCACCTCATGATAAGCCGTGATTTCTTTTTCTTCCTCACTCAGTCGACGAGATTTTTTCTCGGGCCCTAGACCAACCTTTTCAATAGAATTGTCGATGTCACTCGGCTCAATCTCTTTCCGGTCATTTTTGGCCGCTAAAATAGCGGCTTCATTCAATAAATTTTCAAGATCCGCCCCCGAGAAACCAGGAGTTTTTCGAGCAATTTTCTCTAAATCTACGGTTTTACTCAAGGTTTTATTGCGGATATGAACCTTCAAAATCTCCAAGCGTTCCTTAATGTTGGGCATATCGATGATGACCCGACGATCAAAACGACCGGGACGCATCAAAGCTGCGTCCAACACGTCAGGGCGGTTGGTGGCAGCGATGACAATGACATTGGTATCATTTTCAAAACCATCCATTTCCGTCAAAATCTGATTCAAGGTTTGCTCCCGTTCGTCATGACCACCCCCCATACCAAAGCCACGCTGTCGTCCCACCGCGTCAATTTCGTCGATAAAAATGATACACGGAGCATTGTTTTTAGCCTTTTGAAAAAGATCTCGAACTCGGCTCGCCCCCACCCCCACAAACATCTCCACAAATTCTGATCCCGAAATGCTGAAGAAGGGGACATCGGCTTCTCCAGCGACCGCACGAGCGAGTAAAGTTTTACCGGTCCCTGGATTCCCCACTAAAAGGACGCCTCGAGGAATTTTAGCCCCCATTTTGGTGTACTTTTTAGGATGCTTCAAAAAATCGACCACTTCCACAAGATCTTCTTTAGATTCGTCCATTCCCGCCACATCAGCAAAGGTAGTCTTCTTCTTTCCATCCTTGCTGTAGACTCTGGCTTGAGATTTACCAAACGAGAAGGCATTGCTGGCCCCCTTACCGAGTTGCTTGACCATAAAAATGATCAAGGCAAGGAAGAGAATGACCGGAAGCCAATTCGAGAGGAGGCCCATCCAAAAAGCAGCCTGTTCATTGCTTCTAATACTGACTTCGGTGGGCACATCGGGGTTATCCAAGCCAAGTTCGTCGATGCCGTCATTGATGTCTCGATAAGCAAAAAAAGTTTCCCCCTTCTCGGTTTCGGCAACCACTCGACTGTTGTCTAGGGTGATGGTTTTATAACTTTCATCCTGATACTCTTCAAGTAGCGTGCTGATTGGAATTTCAGTTTCTTCAGTATTGTCAAAGCCGTTTGGATACAGGAATTGGTAAAGCAAGCCCAAGGCCAAAAAGAAAATGATGACATAAATCAAATTACTCCCATTGCGTTTGGGCGGTTTAAATTTAGGTGAACCAACTGGTTTAGGCAGTTGCGCCATGTTATTTTGGGTTAATTTTTTTGAAGTTCAAAAAGGATTGTAGCACGTCCGGCACACGAACGCTGCCATCGACCTCTTGATAATTTTCTAAAATAGCAATCAGGGTTCTGGTAGACGCCATGGCTGTTCCATTTAACGTGTGCAGAAAGTGGTTACCCTTATCATCTTTAAATTTAATCCCTCCTCGGCGGGCTTGAAAATCGGTGCAGTTCGAACAACTGGTCAATTCTCGATACTTTTCTTGAGTCGGAATCCACACTTCACAATCGTATTTTTTAGCGGCAGGCGCCCCAAGATCTCCTCCACAAATATTCATGACTTGGTAGGGGAGGCCTAGGTCTTGCAAAATTTCTTCCTCGATGCTCAGTAAAAATTCATGTTCTTCCCACGATTTTTCAGGATGACAAAACGAGAACATTTCCATCTTATCAAATTGGTGTACCCGCAAAATACCTCGGGTATCTTTGCCATAACTTCCCGCTTCTCTCCTAAAACAAGATGAAAAGCCAATGTATCGCTTTGGCAGGTCCTCCGCAGAAGGAGTGTTGAACATGTGAAGACCCGCTAAAGGCACCTCGGAAGTTCCAACCAAATACAAGTCATCCTCGCCGGGATTCACTTTGTAGATTTCATTTTTATCGGCAGGAAAGAAACCCGTGGCATACATCATTTCTTCCTTCACCAACATGGGAACAGTAACAGGAGTAAAGCCTTTTTCAACATATTTTTGAAGGAGCCAATTCACCAAGGCGAATTCGAGCTGAACGAGTTCATTTTTGAGATAATAAAACCGAGCCCCGCTGGTCTTGGCAGCGGTTTCCATGTCGATCACATCCAAAAGCTTTCCCAGTTCTAAATGATCTTTGGGCTCAAAATCAAATTGAGGGCGTTCACCCACCGTCCGAATCACTTGATTCTCTTCGTCAGTTTCGCCTTCGGGCACGGATTCATGGGGAGGGTTGGGGAGGGTTGAAAGGATTTCCTTGAGTTCCACAAAAATCGTGTTCAAGCTGTATTCCATCTCATCCAACTCTTCGCCAAGCGTCTTCATTTCAGCAATTTTTGCAGTCCTCTCGGCGGCTTCCATTTGAGGGATGGCTTTGGACACCTCATTTTTTTTGGCGCGCAAGGCTTCCACGCGAGTGATGAGGTCCCGGTGTTTTTCATCCAAGGCTAAAAGCTGATCAAGGTTGGCTTTAACCTGTTTTTTGTCGAATCCAGCTTGGTACTCTGCCTGGTTGTCACGTAATTTTTTGAGGTCAATCATCCAAAATTGGACGTTTAATTTTTTAAATTAAGGGTACGGATGTACAAAAGGTAGAGTACCGTTTTTTGAGTTCAATCGCAAGGATTTAGTCAGCGTGTGATTCGAAGGAGTTTCACCTTGTCTCGGCCACCGCTCACAATCACCACCTCACTGGCCGAGAGGCTTTTTTTAAGGAATTTGCATAGCTCTCGATTGGCCGCACCCCTTACGGGAATGGCATGAACCCGAATTTTATAGGTAGGATTCCCCTCACTATCCTCCATCATATCAACGATTTCAGTCTGGGGCATTTTAGATAAAATCTTCACCTTTATATAGAGGGGGGATTTTTGTGCCAATTGACCCTTGATGTGATCGAGATAATCCATGTCATATTTTGTTACCTTTTTAAGGATAGAATCCGTAAACCTATTTTGGAACCCAGAGTGGGCCTTTAGACTTGACAAATTTAAAAAAATTGTTAAAATAAACTCACAAAAGATTAAATTATTCTAAAAAAGTAACCCTACAAAGCATGAATCGTTCCAAACTTCCTTCTTTGACACTCGTCGCTGCTCTTTCAGCTTGTAGTGGACCAATAAGCGTAGGGACCCAGGCTCCAAAACCGGCTCAACCAGGTCCCACCTCCACCAGCCGCACCTGTTGATCCTGTAGGAGCTGCCATGGACTCAGCGCCCGTCCCAGCAGGAGCAAGTGTTCAAAGAGTAAGTTGCAGCAAATTTCGACAAATGTATGGAGATACGATAGACCTTTCTAAAATCGACTGTGTAGACGTGGTGCAGGTCAGCGATGAAGTGCATGTCGATTCAAAGGATAACAATATGAGTGCAATCAGTGCTGCTGAGGAGTTGTCTCAGGCTAATAAAGAAGCGCAACTAGGTATACCTGCTGAATCAGCTCAAGACACTGAAATGCCTAGCCCAAATCCTCAGCAAATAGATCAATCTAATCCTGAAAATCTAGAGGCTAATGTGGAAGATAATTCTACGTTGAGGCAGCGAACAGAGTATGAAATGTCACTTTGCGTAGCAGCATGTCGTGAGAGTTTTCTTCGATGTTACATGGATTCGGGTTCGCTGAGAAAAGAAAAAGATCAAAAAAAAGCCTATGACAAGTGTCAGGAAACTAAGGGGGAATGCATGACCAGCTGTGATGAGCCAATAGTAGAAAGCTAGTGGCCCCTCCAAACCCTCACGTAACGTCATAGTTTAATATCACCCCCCTCAAAATGGGCCCCGGGCTACTGCAAGTGTTCACGGCGCCATTTTTCGATCTCGGCATGATGCCCTCCCAGCAGCACATCCGGCACTTTCATACCCCGAAAATTGGCAGGCTTCGTGTAGTGAGGGTACTCTTTTTTGCGTCCCAAGCGCTTCGAAAAGCTCTCTTCTTGATGTGACTCTGCATTGCCCAAAACCTCGGGCACCAGGCGACTCATCACATCCACAAAAACCATCGCCGGAATTTCCCCTCCCGATAGAACATAGTCTCCAATGGACAATTCAAAATCCACCAGCGAATCGATCACGCGCTGGTCGATTCCTTCATAGTGGCCACAGATCAAAATAAACTGATCAAATTTTTTATTCAACTTTTCCGCCCGCACTTGGGTTAGTCGCATACCACGGGGGGATAGATAAATCACAGGAGCTTCGAGAGTTTTTTTCTTGATCGCCTCAATGCAGTCAAACAAAGGTTGTGGCGTAAACACCATCCCGGCCCCACCCCCGTAAGGCGTATCATCCACTTTTTTGTGCTTATTTGTCGAGTAGTCCCGAATATTGTGCAAGGTGATTTCAATCAAACCATTTCCTTGAGCTTTCTTGAGAATACTTTCATTTAAAAACCCCTGAAACATCTCAGGAAAAATCGTCAAAATATGAAATTGGGCGTGGGGCATAATAAAAATGGAGTCAGTAAATTTACTTTCAGTTTAAGGAAGATTAAATAAAAATCAATCCACATTTCCGGTTGGTGGCAAGACGATTTTTTTGTCAATCACTTCAATTATCCATAAACTCTTAATAAATAAGTAACAAAAAATTTATCATCTAACTTCTTAATCAAGATGACTCACCTCCTAAAAAACAGATTAGTGGAAGTCGTAAAAGGATGGAAAGCATTGCTTTCAACCTTCATTCTAGGCTTCGCATTGATCGCTTACATGCCTCAAGCGCATGCCGCTGTGCCCACCTTCACCATGACTGTCCAATCGTTGGCAGGTACGAATAGTAAAATTCTAGTCACCTTCTCCGAAGGAGTATCAGGTACTTCAGGGGGAAGTACCGCCCTCAATTCAGCTGATTTTGTGATTGGTGGAACCGATGGCTTATCCATTGTCACTGTCTCGCACACAGCAGGAAATGATTATGCCGTCTTAAGCCTAGATGGAAATGTGAATGTAGGCGGTGCCGGAGAATTGACGATTGCCTGTGCGGCTGCTGCCATTTATGATGAAAACACAGCCGATGCCTGTGTCCAAGGAGATACCGATGTGCTCGGTGCAGCCATTGACAATACAATCACCGTAACAGATGCCAATATTTCTATTGCGGGGGGAACAGGAACGGGGGGTGCTTACATTGTAGGAGACACAGTGACAGTTACGTGGGACAATTCTGCAGGAGGAGATAATAACACCGATCCACTCGCCGCACTGTCACCAGTGACAGCCACATTGAATGGATTTGGGGGTGGAGCTGCAGCGGGCATGACCGATACAACCGCTTGCGGAGGAACTGCGAATGACGACATTTATGAAGCCTGCTACACGATTGCGGCAGGTAACATTGATAATGTCAATGTCAATGTCAGTGTCTCGGCAGTTGACGCACTAGACAACTCAAGCGGTCTTGTGGCTGACACGACTAATGCTACGGTTGATAACGAGCCACCAGTCATTGTTATACCAGGTAATTTAACAATCACTACTGATAATGATGTACCTGGTCAGGCAGATGTTGGCGATGAAGTGACTTATAATGAAGGTACAGCTGTTGCAGATGGAAACACCTGGTCTGTTGATTTGACTAGTTTGACTGGGGATGCTGCGGCAACCAATGCGGGGAGTCCCTACACAGTCATCATTGGGATTTTAGATGGAAGCATCCAATTCACTGAAAATGTAGTCGACAATGCCGGAAATCGAACGCCGGGTAGTACAGTTGCTTTAAATGTAGACAACTTCTATTCACCGCCTAGTCAAGGAGGGAATGTAACACCACCTGAAGATAATAATGATGCTTGTGATCCTGAGGTAGACACCTGTCCTGATGAAACCCCTGCCGAAGAAGAGCCCGCAACGGAAGAAGCTCAGCCAACCGCGACAGAGGACGATACAACAATGAACGATGAGGAGGCTGAAGAAATGATCAATGATGTAGTCGACATGGTGGATCAATCTGAATGTGGTCGCAGCATGACCTCTAATCCATTTGGAGACATTGCCAGTCACTGGGCTAAAGATTATATTCAAGCTCTTTATGCCAGTTGCGTGATTGATGGAAAAACCTCCACAAGCTTTGATCCAGATGCCTACATCACACGTTGTGAACTCACTAAGGTTGCTGTCAATGCCTTTGGATATGACGTTGAACCGGTTACAGAAAAACCTTTTGATGATGTAGAAATCGATAGTTGGTGTGCTCCATATGCCGCTGCCGCTAAAAAGGCAGGTATTGTCGAGGGCATTTGGGAAAATCTCTTCGCTCCGGACATGCTCGTTGACCGTGCTCAAGCTGTGACCATCTTTGTTCGAGCTGGAAACTTTGGAGAATCTGAGGCTGGTTCACCTTTCTCTGACGTTGGAGAGGATTGGTACAAGGGGTATGTCGTCCGTGCTTCTGAGCTTGATATTGTGGATGGGTATGGAAACGGCAAATTTGGACCTTCTGACCACATGACTCGTGGACAAGCGGCCAAAGTGACCGTTGAAACGCTTAAAAATCTATAAAACGCCATTCCAAAAAACACTCTGTCGCAAGATGGGGTGTTTTTTGTTTATATAGAAGTCATTGATTTACTTGAGAAGCTTACAGAGCAGCCACTTCGCTAACTTATAAGCTCCAGTTGTCGTTAGTGAATGAAGAAAAGGCCACACACCACTGACCCCTCATCACTTAACAAGGAGGGCGAAGTCTGAGAAAAAAATATAAGGTTTCTATCAAAATATCACTCCGACATGCTCAAGAGCTTTTCGACCGTTTTCCAGTTCCTTGTGGTGGCCGATACTTTCAATTTAGACTCTAGAAAGTTATTCGAGAGCTTGCTCCGTCCGTAACCATCAGGCGAATAGAAATAAGAGGTGTCTGATTTAAAATGAATTACATCTCGACCATAATCACCCTCTAAAATCTTGTGGATCAATTCTGAGTCTGGTGTTTTCGAAAAAAACGTGATCATGAGCCTATTTTCAGGAATCGTTTTGTGATCCAGTGGGCATGCCTCCAGGACCTTTCTAAAGTGTTGAGGACTTCGAACGAAGACTTGAATCTCCAGGTCAAATGCATTGCTTATTCCAGCCTTAATCTCTTTTTCAAGTTCTGCTTCTGACTGCTCTGAGCTAAAAACTGCATTCCCACTTTGAATGTAGGTTTGAACCTGTTTTAGTCCTATTCTATTTAAAAAATTTCTAAGGTCCTCCATCTTGAGACGATTCCTACCCCCCACATTGATCCCCCGAAGCAAACAAATGTATTTTTTCATAGCTAATCGTTACTCGCTAATCGTTAATCCTTAGAAAAGATACCATTTGACAGATCAGCTTCACAAGGCTAGAATGCTTGCAACAATTCATTCATCACGAGTGGCAGCTAGGGATTTGGCCCGCTAAACTGCCCCGCAACCGATCCGTGTGACGACGGAGAACGGTGCGACATCCAACAAGATGAAAAGTCCGCCACTTCTCATCGCAGAAGTCTTTTTTAATTAGTGTGTAGCTGGTAACTACGTAAGTTTTAATTGACTAAACACTTACCAGCTAAACACCTACCACTTAAACACTTAAATTTAATAAATGGGAAATTATTTTTTCACCTCCGAATCGGTCACCGAAGGACACCCCGATAAAATCTGCGACCAAATTTCAGATGCGGTGCTCGACGCCGTCCTCAAGGATGATCCCAACGGGGCCTGCTGCTGCGAGGTCTACACCACCACAGGATTGGTACTGGTGGGAGGAGAAATCACCACGAGTACTTACGTCGACATCCAAAAAATCGTCAGAGATACCCTCAAAAATATCGGTTACATCCATGCGGATTATGGCATCGACTATAAAAGCTGCTCGGTGCTCAATGCCATTCACGAACAAAGTCCCGACATCGCTCAGGGGGAAGATGCCCACAGAAGCCCTCACAAGGCTCAGGGGGCAGGGGACCAGGGCATCATGATGGGGTATGCGTGCAAAGAAACCCCTGAACTCATGCCTCTCCCCATTATGTTGGCTCATAAACTTGCCAGGCGTTTGGCTGAGGTGCGTAAGAATGGCCGGCTGACTTACCTGCGCCCCGATGGAAAGTCTCAGGTCACGATCGAATATGAGGATGAAAAGCCCAAAGCGGTTGAAGCGGTGGTCATTGCGGCTCAGCATGATCCAGAGGTGGACCCAGAGCAATTGCGGGAGGATATTTTTCAGCAGGTGATTAAACCCATTTGTGGGGATTATCTCACGGAGCAAACAGAACTTTTCATCAATGAGACCGGTAAGTTTGTCGTAGGCGGGCCCCAGGGTGACACAGGTATGACCGGGCGTAAAATTATTGTGGATACTTATGGGGGTATGGGGCGACACGGCGGCGGGGCCTTCAGCGGAAAGGTGCCCAATAAGCAAGACCGCTCCGCCAGCTACATGGCCCGTTACATCGCCAAAAACATTGTGGCAGCCGACCTAGCGGACCGTTGTGAAATTCAACTAGCTTATGCCATTGGTTATCCCGAGCCTGTTTCAGTTCACGTGACAACTTTTGGCACTGGGAAATATTCCGACGAAAAAATCGAAGCCGCCGTCAAGGCCACCTTCGACATGACCCCCGCTGGCATCATCAAAACTCTAGACCTTAAACGCCCGATCTACCAAAGGACCTCTGTTTACGGCCATTTTGGCCGAGCAGAATTCCCCTGGGAGCAAGCAGATCGTATGGATGAGTTGAACAAATTTTTTGAACGGAAAGGGTGAAGTATATACTCACCCTACTCCCAACTATATACTTATCTCCCACAAAATGCTGGGGTTCATCTCAGCACCTTTTTCAGCAAGCGGATTAGCGAATAGCGAGTAGCGATTAGCTAAGAACCCTATTTTAAAAAGCTAAACGCCATACGCTGACCGCTAAACACTCAAAAAATAAATTCGTAATTGGTAATTTGTAATTCGTAATTGAGAAAAAAGTATATACCCACCCCAATTCAAAGTATATACCTAAGTGAAGCATTTCAAGTCATTTTTTATAACCGGACGGGGCGAAAATATCAAATAGGCAAAAAAGCAGAAAGTGTTCCATGTGAGTGGACTCTCTTATATTAAAGAGGAATTAATTAATACTAAAGGCGAATGGTAGTAGTGACCTTACCCCTATTAAGCGCATTACTTTATTGCGCCCTGCCAAAATAATAGTTATTTCTTCATCTCCATTACTTTCAATCTCCCTTAGATCTTGGCAACACTGCCCGCATGGTGTGATTGGGTGTTCGGTAGCACATTGCTCTGAGCCAACATCTAAATCATCATTCACAGGACCCCCAACTACAGCGATTTTTCTAATTTTATCTCTTTTTCCTGCTACGGATGCAAGAATAATGGCTGCACGTTCGGCGCAAGTGCCCTTGTAATTAACCACCTCTTGGTTAGATCCTTTGAATACGTGGCCGTCTGCTGCCAATACGGCAGCTCCAACGCCAAAGCCAGAATATACCGAATAGCTCGTTTTCCTGCCACTGTAGGCTGCTTGCACCAATTACCTTTCATCTTCGGGCAATACATCTACGGAATCAAATTCTTCATATCGAATAACCAATTCTTGACTAGCCATAATTTTATTAAAATAATTTAAAAGGGAATCATGTTACATAATCTTTTTAAAAAAGTCTAATTTCTATTTAATATTTATTCATACTCCACTCGTTCCACCTCAATTTTCTGCCCCAAAAACTGACCCCCCAATGCTGCGAAACGTTCAGGAGAATCGGTCGTCAAATACCGTCGCACCCCATTTTTGGAAAGTTTTTCCAGAAGTTCCGGATGTTTTTCAAAGTAATCCGCGATGGCTTCCACCGACGCCTCAGACGACGAAATCACACGACAGTTTTTACCCATCATCCGATTAATTTCTTTCTGGAGGAGGGGATAGTGGGTGCATCCCAAAATAAGGGTGTCCACATGAGCATTTTTGAGCGGGCGAAGATAGTTCCTCAAAATCATGCGCGTGGCCGGATGCTTAATCAGACCCTCCTCGATCAGGGGAACCAACAAGGGGCACGCCTGTGAATAAAGTTTGACCTTTTCACGAGCCCGTTTGTCCTTGGGTTGGTAGAATTCTGTATAATTTTCCAACTCCCGCTCATACTTACCAGAGTCAACCGTGCTCCTTGTGGCAATCAATCCAACATTGCCAAAGCGGCTTTGCTTTAAGGCTTCCTGAGCCGTGGGCACCAGGACGCCTAAAATCACCGGTTTACCTTGATATTTTTCTTGAACCGCTCTCAGCGCCTCGGCACTCGCCGTATTGCAGGCCACGATGATGAGTTCACAACCTTGTTCGACCAAATAGCCGACCCCCGCCAAAGTGAGTTTTTCGATACGCTCCTGACTATGAGGGCCATAGGGATAGTTGGCTTGGTCTCCCAAATACATGTAATCAAATTCGGGATAGCGTTTTAAATATTCCTTCATTACGGTCAATCCTCCAAAGCCTGAGTCAAAGAAACCAATCATTATATAGCGGTTAGCGATTAGCGTTTAGCGCTTAGACCTATTCTAATCGAAAGAAAGTCGTTCGTCCAATCTAGCATTGTTCCAGAAAATACCGATGAATAACGGGGTCTTCCAAATACTCCGGATGAAAGGTGCTTGCCAAGACATTATCCTGGCGAATCAAAATCGGTTCATCGTTCAAGTGCGCTAAAACCTCGACACTCTCTCCAAAATGTTTGAACTGAGGGGCTCGAATAAAGGTCGCCATGATCTTTTGCTGAGTGGGCAAATATTCCACCTCCGTTTCAAACGAATGCAGTTGCGAGCCAAACGCATTTCGATTGATGTCCGCCTCGATCAATCCCAACGGCTCGACTTTTTCAGCCGGATAAACTTGTTTTGAAAGCAGTATCGCCCCCGCACAGGTGCCGAAGACGGACAACGCTCCTGATTGAGCACGTTCCTTTATTACTTTGCCCAAGCCTGATTCCACTAAAAAAGCACTCATGACCGTGCTTTCTCCTCCCGGAATGATCAGGTGAGTGAGGCGTTCTACCTCCTGGACCGCCAAAACCCGCCGCCCCTGAATGCCACATTTTTTAAGGGCCAAGAGATGCTCTTCGACATTGCCTTGAAAGGCGAGTACACCGCCATTGATTTGGGTCTTAGGCTTGATCTTCTTTTCGAGTGACATAACTTAGGGAGTGGTCAGTGGCTAGTGGTCAGTACTTTAGCTGATGGACAAAAAATTAATTACGTAATTAATTACGTAATTAATTTTCAATTCGGATTTCTTCAGTACTCAATCCCTTCATGCTCTCACCCAATCCTTTGGAGACCTCCGCCACTTTTTTAGCATCGCGCCAGTGGGTGGTGGCCTGAACAATGGCTTTTGCGGTTTTTTCGGGATGCTCGGATTCAAAAATACCGGAGCCAACAAAGACCCCATCACTCCCCAAGGCCATCATCAGAGCGGCATCAGCAGGAGTGGCAATCCCACCGGCAGCAAAATTCACCACGGGTAGGCGACCCAGTTCTTTCACCTCTTTCAATAAATTTAGATCGACTCGGAGCGTTTTGGCTTGTTTGCTAAGCTCCATGTCAGACAGCCCCATCACTTGCTTGATTTCAGATTGAATGCTGCGTTGATGGCGAACGGCTTCCAAAATATTTCCTGTCCCAGCCTCGCCTTTCGTTCGAATCATACTTGCCCCCTCCTCAATCCGACGCAGGGCTTCGCCCAAATTCCGGCAACCGCACACAAAAGGAATTTTAAATTGAGTCTTATCCACATGAAATTGGTCATCAGCATCCGTCAAAACTTCGGATTCATCGATGTAATCAATTTCAATGGCTTCCAATACTCTTGCCTCCATAAAATGACCGATGCGCACTTTGGCCATCACGGGGATGGAAACCGCCGCTTGAATTTCTAAAATCATCTTTGGATCACTCATGCGGGCCACCCCACCTTCCCGACGAATTTTAGAAGGAATACGCTCCAAGGCCATCACTGCGCAAGCCCCTGCTGCTTCGGCAATAAGGGCTTGCTCGGGCGTAGAAACATCCATAATGACGCCGTTTTTGAGCATTTGGGCCAACTTGATACCCGATTCGTTTTTCATAACAATGAGTGGTGTGTGGTTAGTGGTGCGTGGTCAGGTGCCTATTCCAGATTTGAAGTTAATTTTCTACGAAAAGAAAAAAGCATTCGGTTTAATTTATCTAACTGTTCCAGAATATTTTCAAGCGTCTCTTCATCAAGATAGTTAAGTTCTTTGGCAAGTATAATTTGTGTTTCTAATTCAGCAAGCGAACCCTTTGCGATTAAAATGAAATTTGCAAATTCCTTGTTTGATTTTCTTTGGCTCCCTTCAGCGATATTGGAAGGAATAGAAACAGAAGCTCTTCGAATTTGACTTGTCAGACCGTACAGTTCTTCTTTAGGAAATAATTTACTCAACTGGTAAATCTCTTTTGCGAGGTCCATTCCAATTTGCCAAACTTGTAGCTTCTTAAATGGTAATTTTAACATAGTGTTTTATTATATGAATTGGGTCAGACAACTTCATATAAAAAACTCATCACACATCACGCCCCACGCACCCCTCAGAGATTCGCCTGCGCGGCCGCAATCCTGGCCACTGGCACCCGGTACGGGGAACAGGACACATAATTCAATCCAGTGTTGTGAAAAAATTGAATCGAATCTGGGTCACCTCCATGCTCGCCACACACCCCCATCTTCAAATCCGGAGTGGATTTTCGGGCGTTGACCGTGCACTGACGAACGAGCTCACCCACCCCTTTCGTGTCGATGCTCACAAACGGATCACGTCTTAAAATGCCTTGTTCCAAGTAGTCAGGAATGAATTTACCAGCATCATCTCGGCTGTAGCCATAGGTCATTTGGGTCAAATCATTCGTTCCAAAACTGAAGAAATCGGCTTCTTTAGCAATGTCCTTGGCCCGAAGACAAGCACGAGGAATTTCAATCATGGTCCCCACTTTGTATTTTACAGTTGCTTTTTGTTCTTCCAAAATCTGTTCGGCCACTCGCTTGATGTCTTTGCTAATGATTCTGAATTCGTCCAGGGTTCCCACTAATGGAATCATGATTTCAGGACTCACCTCCACCCCCTCTGCAGCCAAGTCACAGGCCGCATTCATGATGGCTCGGGTCTGCATTTCAGTGATTTCAGGGTAGGTAATCATCAGTCGGCAACCCCGGTGACCCAGCATGGGATTCACCTCCGTCAAGCCCACAATCACATCCTTGAGCTGCTCAAAACTCATGCCAGCCTTCTCAGCCAAAGTAGCGATGTCCGTGTCTTTGTGTGGCAAAAATTCATGGAGTGGGGGATCGAGCAGACGAACGGTGCATGGGTTTCCATTCATGGCTTTAAAAATCCCTCTAAAGTCTTCCGTTTGCATCACTTCCAATTTAGCTAGCGCCTTCACGCGTTCCTCCTTGCCGTTGGCCAAAATCATTTCTTGCATGGCAGGAATGCGATCGGCTTCGAAAAACATGTGCTCGGTGCGGCAGAGTCCAATGCCTTGGGCGCCAAAATTAAAAGCCGTACGAGCATCTTTGGGGGTGTCGGCGTTGGCTCGGACAACGAGCTTAGAAAATTCATCCGCCCAGCCTAAAATCGTTTCAAAGTTCTCATCCAGCTCAGGTTGGATGGTCGGCACTTCTCCCAAAATCACTTCTCCGGTCGTTCCATTCAAGGTGAGTTGATCGCCAGCGCGAACCTCGGTGCCATCCTGCAAGACAAACTTTTCGGCTTTGGAGTTCACAACAATATCCGAGCATCCGGCAATACAACATTTATTCATTCCACGAGCGACCACGGCTGCATGAGAGGTCATCCCTCCCGTGGCAGTCAAAATCCCTTTGGCCGCATGCATCCCTTCGATATCCTCAGGGCTAGTTTCTTTGCGGACCAAGATCACCGCTTCTCCTTTTTCGGCCATTTCGGCCGCGTCAGCACTCGAAAAGACCACTTTTCCGCTGGCAGCTCCCGGACTTGCGGGTAAGCCTTTGGCAATCACGGGTTTTCCGTGATCGGGCGCAATAGTAGGATGCAACAGTTGGTCGATTTGTTCTGGATCCAATCGTTTGAGGGCTTCTTTTTTATCGATGAGCCCCTCCTCGACCATCTCTACCGCCATGCGAACCGCAGCACTGGCCGTGCGTTTTCCTCGTCGGGTCTGAAGCATATAAAGTTCGCCATTCTCGATGGTGAATTCCAAATCCTGCATGTCTTTATAATGGGCTTCGAGTTTTTGATAGATATCGACCAGCGTTTGATAGGCCTCGGGCATGACGGCTTCGAGTTTGTCGATGGATTCCGGTGTACGGATCCCCGCCACCACATCTTCCCCTTGAGCGTTCATCAAAAATTCTCCATAAAAAGCCCTCTCACCGGTGCTGGGATTTCGTGTGAAAGCCACCCCCGTTCCGGACGTCTCCCCCATGTTTCCAAACACCATGGATTGCACATTGACGGCCGTTCCTAAATCGTGAGGGATTTTGTGGATGCTGCGGTAGCTGATGGCGCGCGGGGTGTTCCACGAATCAAAAACAGCGTTGATGGCCATTTTCAATTGCACTTGCGGATCGTCGGGAAAAGGCTCACCCCGTTTTTGCTCGATATGCGTTTTATATTGATTCACAATTTCTTTCAAATCGTCCGCCGAAAGGTCGCTGTCATATTTAGCATGAACCGCTTCTTTTTTGGTTTCCAAGATCTCTTCAAACGCCTCCATGTCCATGCCCAAAACCACATTCGAGAACATTTGAATGAACCGCCGGTAGGCATCCCAACCAAAACGTTCATTGTTGGTGCTGGCAATCAGACCTTGCAAAGTTTCTTCATTCAATCCCAAATTCAAAACGGTATCCATCATCCCCGGCATCGAAATTTTAGCTCCACTACGCACGGACACCAAAAGAGGGGAGGACTGGTCACCAAACCCCTTGTTCATCGCTTCTTCTAATTTTTTAAGGTTGGATTCAACGGCTTCTTCCAATCCCTCTGGCCAGGCATTGCGATTCTCTAAATATTGATTACAAACCTCAGTCGTGATGGTAAACCCCGGAGGCACTTGAATCCCCAAGCGGGTCATTTCATTTAAATTGGCTCCTTTTCCTCCCAATAAATCGACATCTACCCTCGATCCCTCTCCAAAAAAATAAACAGGCTTCATTATAGTTAATCGTTAATCGTTAATCGTTATTTGTTTGAGCTGTTTATTTTCTTTTTGCCCGAGGAGGTCCACAAGCCATCAAATATTACCGATATAAAGGATGAATTTCTACTCATAGCTATTGAATCCAAATTTAAAATGTGTTATAATGAAACGAATAGTGTAACGAATAGCAGCGAATCGTTAAACGCATTGTCAACGAATGGTTAGTTAAAGTTCTACAAATCCATCCGTAAAACAATCCATAATTTAAGCGATTAGCAATTAGCGAGTAGCGATTAGCTAAAAACTCCATTTTAAAAAGCTAGGCGCTACACGCTAAACGCCATTCGCTCTAAAAATTAGTAATTCGTAATTAAGTTAAATGCCCGGCAACCCCTTCCAACAACGCTACGAAGCCACGATGGCGAAATATCATGCCTACTTTGAGCATGTGCGCGATGCTTTCAAGGCTCACTGTGAGGACATCAAACAAAAAACTTTGAAAAAATTGGAAGATATTTCCGAGGACGACACCGATGCCCGAAAGAAGATTTTGTTAGAGCAAAAAAAGGAACTCGATGAAACCTTAGCCGAACTCAAACAACTCCTCAATTACCAATCTTCCAAAATGCGCAAAGCACTTGAAGAGATCCGGCGAGAGCAAGAATCCCAGGAGTTTGATTTAGAAAATGAACTTGCAAGCCTTTAAAATCTTTGGTATAATTGAGAGATTCAATATCAAAAATAACAAAAAATAAAATGCAAGAACGTGGACCAGAATACACACCCGAGCCAATTGATAAAGCAAGTGAAGTTCAAGAGATTAGTGAGCTAAAAAGAGGGCAAGAAGCACTTAAGAAGAAGGTGGAAGAAAAACCAGAAAACAGACGCTTAATCGATCGCATTCGTGCTAAACGAGAGGCTAGACAAGCCCAAAGAGAAGCAGTTAAAGCAGCTAAAGAACAAGCGGAACTTGCAAAAGACATTGATTCTGTGACCGACGGACAATGGAATGTCATGGATCAAAGTGATCGAAATGCTCCCTTTGGTTACTCAAAAAAGCATTATGAAAGACGCGACGGGAAAGCTAAAAAATAATTAATAAAAAAATACACACTAACACTTTACGATCATGCCAAAAGGAAGAGAAAAACCAAAAAGAAATGATGATAACATAAAGGATAAATTCCCTAAGGTGACGGAAATTCCACCAGAGCAGGTGGATATGCGCGATTCAAGCACACCTGACTACAAACGCCGTGATCGTTTTGGGGAGGCGTTGAGTGATGCAGAAAGGGCTCATACAGAAGGTATGCTAACCCTAGAGAAATATGTGGAAGAAGAATCACTTGACCGAGTAAAATCAGCTAGAAAACAAAAGGAAATCGAACGAACTATTGGCGTCTACCGTCGTGAAAATAACCTGCATGTCTTGATTTCTGCACCTGACTCTCAATTCAAGAGTCCTGAAGAAGCTAAAATGGTAAAAGAACAAGCTTTTAAAGCCCTAGTTGAAATGGGAGACAACGGTCGTGGAATGCTCTACCTACTAAAAGACAAAGGAGGTGAATATGGTCGACGTGCAGCTCAGGTAATCTCCGAGGAGGGCTATAAACGACCTGATCCAAAAATTGAAGATGGTTATTACCCTGATTCAGCTGAAGAAAGAGCTGAAAGAATCAGAAAGGCAGAAGAATACAATGCGGAGCATGCTGATGACACTGTTGGTGATGACTTACTAGAATGGATGGGGGGACCATTGACAGATTTGCCTGATGAAAAACTGGCGCTTAAAGTAGCTGAGGGCGGTGAAGAAGGAGAAATTGCGCAGCAAATTCTAGACAACCGTGAAGCAAGGCGAAACAAGCCAGGCGAGAAAGGTCAGTCAGAACGTGGGAAGTTGTTTGCTGATACAGTCGATAAAAAAACAGGTAAATCAAAGCGAGATAAGCTTGTAAGGACTGGAAAAGAAGGTGTAACAACGGTTGGGAAAGAAACAGAGCGATCGACTAAAGGAAAGTCTAAAAAACTAGATGAAGTCAAATTTGCCGCTGCTTCTGATGACGCCATTGAAATCAGGGATGCCGAAGAAATGGACCCATTGACCGGTATTGATGAGGAGGTAAAAGCTCCCAAAAAGAAAAAAGAAACAAGGGCTGAAAAACCAGCCAAGGAAAAGAGCAAAAAAGAGCGACCAGCTCGAGTGGCAAAAAGAAGTGCTGAAAAGGCATCAAAAGAACCCGTTGGCTATGAAGAATTTAAGGAGGCTGTCCTTGATGAGAGTCGACCGATGGAAGACAGAAAAGGTTATGTTGAAGAAATGGCACTCACAGGAGGCCCTGAGGCAAAAGATGTGTTGATAGCAGCCGTAGAAAGCGAAAATAAAGAAATTGGTGATTATGCCCAAGAACAATGGAGGGCAGCGCAAGAGGGTGAACTAGTCCAATGGCCTGGGGACATCGGTGAATCTGCTGGGAAAGAAGGTTTAGAAGATGGGCCAACCGTTCTGGCCTCTGCCGATGAAGCAACAGCGGAACGTCTTTACACTCCGTCTGACATGACACCAATGGATATGGATGAGGAAAACATGTCCATCCCGGATGAAACCACAGCTGAAAAGCCAAAAGAAGAAGTCAAAGAAAAGGAAGAGGCACCTAAAGTCGCTCAAGCTGAATCGAGTGACATTCCAGGGGTCGACCTCTACAACGAATTCATGGAAGGGTTTGAGCCCGCCAAGCAACCAGAAGCATCGACTGAGGAGGCTCCAGCTGGTGAGCCTATCGACTTAGAGGCACTTGCAGCTGCGGGTAAAAAAGGGCTTGAATTTTTAGGGGGAGCGAATGAGGCGATTAGCATAATCAATGAAGGCAATTACTACCGCCTGCTTGAAGACCATTCAGATAAAATTCCAATGATGGTTGAAAAAGGGGTTGGTAAAGCATCAAAGATCACTGGTATGATCGATTACCTTGGAAGTCAAATGTGGGAAAATCCAAAGGCGCTACCTGTACTTGAAAAAATTGCTGCTACCGAAGGACTGAATACACGTTACAAAAACCCAGCAGAAAATTATGTTGCTGCTTACAAACGACGTGAGGAACTCGAAAAGCAGTATAGTGTGGACGAAAGAAATTCTTAAAAATAAATGTAATTCATTTCAAAACCTCTCTCCTTACATGCTAAGCAGGGAGGTTTTGATTCATTAGATAATATCAAAACCCATGCCAGGACCAAAATCATTCGAAGGCAATCGAGGATTAGAAGACATTAAAAAGCCAGACAAAGGCCCACAAAAGCCAGCCTTTGGCGAACAATTGAATCAGACCTTTAAAGGCGTCGAAAAAACAGAAGAAGCCTTGAAACAAGTCGAGCAAAAAGAAACTCCCACAGGCGACCAAGCCGATACCGGCAAGAAGCCAGCGAAGAAAGTCAAATACGGCAAAGTGCCCGAGCCCGAACGGCAAGCTAAAATGGATAAGGTTGAAGCTATTGTTCAAAAAGATGGCAAGCTGGATTTACAACATTGGGCAAAATATGTCCTTACTGGTTCGGGTTTGGACAGTGGGCTTGGAGCACAGGTCATCAAATACCTTGGAAAACCAGACACAAACCTGGCAGACATCCAAAAAAAGAATCCAAACGCAGCCAAAGTCATTGCGTCTTACCAAGGCGCCGATGCTAAGTTTCCACGGGATGAAAAAGGAAGCATAACAGACATCGATGCTTGGGGCGAATCCACCAGTCAAGCCCTCGTGAAAGCCATCGTGGAGTATTCGTAAGTATATACTCACCTTCGCCTCATCTATATACTGACCCTCTTCGAAATACTGAGGGTCAATAACTCACTTTTTTCAATAAGCTGTTAGCTATTAGCTGTTAGATCGCTTTGCTTTTAGATGTTTTTCAGCCTAATAGCTAAGAATCTCGATGAAATCAAGATGGTCTAAAAGCTGACAGCTAGAATAAAGTATATACTCACCCCAACCCAAAGTATATACCTAAGTAATTATTGTCATTCCATGACTTGATCATGGAATCGTTCGAATCCAGTCACTCCAAATACTGACGACTCTTGGATCAAGCCCAAGAGTGACAACTGTTTTCTCATTCCTCAATGAAGGCGAGGTTTGCAAGCCTCGCCTTCAGGGGTTGATTAAATACTTCCTAAGAACCACCCCCCTACCATCAACTCACATTCCAAATTCCTCCTCCTCATATGAGGGGGCCAAGGGAGTGAGGGGGCCAAGGGAGAGGCTTGAAATAGAACGAATGAAATCATTCTAAATCCACCTACAACATCAAGGTCAAAAAACTTGATTTTTGCTATAATTTATGATAAAATAGTATATTGAAAAAAATCTAAAAAATAAACCCCAAAAAAAATGAGCAAATTCGACAAACCAAAATCAGCTGAATCATATAGAGAAGCGGCCGATAAAAAGGAGGCCAATCTATCCTTTGACCAACAGGCAGAACTGAAGAAAGAAACTGAAGCCGTTTTTAAGGTGGCAGGTAGAGATCCTGAGCAGCCCCAAAAAGTTTATGACCCTGAGGCAGAAAGAATTACTAAGTCCTTAAAGGCTCGCAAAGGAATAGAGCTCGCAATAAAGGATGGTAACTTTGATGCGATTGTTAAAGGTGTAAAAGAGCTCGATGTTCAAGGTAGAGTGAGTGACATTGACAACATTATCAATGCTTTAGGTGCATTAGGGTCCAAAGAACAAAATCCTGAAAAATATAAAGGTATTTTAGATACACTTGAGCGAATTCGAGCCTTAGGTGCGGGTAAAGAATATTTTGAGAATGCGGATAGGGCATTGGCTCAAGCAAGGGGGGTAAATTAGTCTAATATATGGCCTCTAAAGACACCCTACAACAACTCTTCCAGGTCGCCAAAGCCTCGCTCTACTTCGAGGGTTCAACCGACGAAGAGATTTGGAGCGCCTGCCTGACCCAGCAAGATCGCTCGGATGAAGACATAAAAATCGCCATCCAAAACATATATGCTCAAGATAAGGCCATCTCAGAAGCCTCCGAACAAAAAAAGGCCAAACAGGAACAACAAAAAAAAGATCTCGACCTCATGCGTCAAAACGAAACCTCAGAACGCGAAGCGAACCATCATGAAGCCGATTCGATGCTTGATGATTTTTTCAATCTGTGATATAATAAAACGATAAAAATAAAAAAAATATCATGCCAAAAGAAATACCAAATCATCTAGAAGCATTGGCTGAAAAGGCAAAAGAAACACAAAAAAAAATCGATGCTGTGATGCCACCCAAAGCGGAAAAGATGAGTAATGGAATCGATATGTCAGAAGACATCTTTGAGAAAGAAGATGTTGAGCGTGTTATAGAAGAATACAAGCAGGATGGATACGAGCACGTGAATTCAAAAAAACATCAAAAAGAGATTTTGATGGCAAAGCGCGCTCTTGGAGAAGCACCTAAGTCGGGGGCGGTTGCCACTGTGGAAGGTGAAACGCACCAGTACAAAGTAAAATACGTTGGCAAGGGAAGGTGGCTGGTTTTTAAAGGGGAGGCTTTAGAAGTTCAAGACGATACTGGAATGGCTGAGGTCAAAGAAGCCCTTGGTGAAGACTTTATCACCGTAAAAGGGAATATGGCTAAAAGAGTGAAGCTCCAATTTGACGCCTCTGAGTTGAATAGTGGCAATGTACTCACCATTGAAGGCCCTGATGGAAAAACCTATGCCGTTTATAAAAAGAAAGTCTACCGCGAAAGCTAATTTTGAAAGGACTATTTTTAAAAGGACTGTGGACTAAGAACTAAGTGTTAACAATCCGAATCCTATTCGCACCCGATCCGCAGCCCATTTGTCATCTATAAGCGACTAGCGGCTAGTGACTAGCGATAGGATTAAACGCTACACGCTACACGCTAATCGCTAAACGCTACACGCTCAACGCTCAAATAAATTCGTAATTAGTAACTCGTAATTAAATCATGCCACCACGAGGAGAATTCAAACCACCATCCATTCTAGAAGCTGAGCCAGAGTCTATCACGCAATCACCTGAGCCGGAGGAGAAGGTCAGTGATACGGACACCCCTCAAGATTTAGAGAGCCAGGCTGAAGAGGCCTTTGATGTAGAAATTGATCGGGAAGCTTATGCTGGAATCGTCCGAGGAGAGCTGGAAGGAGGGAATGCCGGAGGAATCGTAAAAACGATTGAAGAGCTCATTGAACAAGGGGGGCGTCAAGCGCACATCGACATCATCATGGAAACCCTGCGTGCCGAAGTGGATCAAGACATGGGTCATGCTGAAGAGGCTCAAAGAGGGCTAGATTTGATCGCTGAGCGAGGATTGACCGTTGAGAATGAATTGGCAGAAGGGGATTTAAGAGACCCACTTACGGATAGTCTAATGGAAGGAGATTTTACCGATCTTAAAGAAAAAATTCGTTCTCTCCCAGACCGCCGAAAGTCAGAAGTAATCAAGGTTTTAAAAACACTTGCTGAAAAAAGTAGTAATCAACGTCTCCAGGACACCGCAGGCCACGTGCTTGATTTGGTACAGGAGGCTGATGCTCAAGCAGCTGAAGAAGATGAAATAGTCATGTTGGACGATGATGATCTTCCCATTGAGCAAGCATCTGAGGAGATCGACACCAAAGCAGCCGCCCAGAAGGGGATTAAGGCCACGGATGAAATGTTTGACCAGTGGCAAGAAGAAGTTAACGCCGAAAAGGCCAGAAAATTGGCCCAAAGAAGAGCCGAAAAGAAGGCTGAAAGAGCCAAAAGAGAAGCCGAGCGCCAACGCATCGAGCAAGAACTAACTGGTAGGACAGAAACAGGAGAAGCCTATGCCTACCAGGATCCTGACATTGCAAGTGATGTGGCTGGCGTCATGACCGGACCTGATGTTGAGCCCGTCAAAGCACCAGAAACCCCCGAAACTCCCGAGGTAGAAACCAAGGTTGCCACCAGTTTGACAGGTGATCCAGCGCTTGATGAATTATTTTTCTCTGATTCATCGACAGAGCAACCAGAATCACCAACTCCTGATCAGCCCTTCGGCGAAGCTAAAGAGGCTACGAAAGAAGAGAAGGCGAAAATTGCTCAGCAAATTAAAGAGCAAGAAGCAGCCAAAAGAAAAGCGCGAGAAGATCGTATCAAACGCGAGGGGACAGAAGTAGTAGAAACCAATGATCCGCTCGCAGGCATTTCATAAACTAATCATCCACAAAAATGAGTAACGGAAAACTCAATCAATTAGGACCCAAGCCCCAAGAAGATCAGCCCAATGAAAATTTAGATCAGCTGATCACACCCTCTAAGCAGCTTGATCAACCAGCTAATGTAGAGAGGCTGTTTGAAGACGCTGAAAACGAAGGGGTCAAGACGGCAGAAGATTTCATTGCCCAGGCGGAAAATCAAGGGATTGGGAAAAATGGTAATACACCTGATTTTGAAGGTCCCAAAGCAGACGTACCCAACGGCCAGGCTCGAGAAAAAAATGAATTTCTCCCAGATAGCGAAGAAAAACCCATTGGGCCCATGCCCGCCAATGACGATGAAAGTGGCGAGGAGCTCGGCTAGAACTCAAAAAACCGCTCCTTAAAACCGACAATTTTGCCCTGCTTCACCTCAATGCCATCCGCCTTGAGTCGACGGATTTTTTCTGTGTCTCCTAAAGCAAAACCGCCCAAGCGCCCATCGGCATTCACCACCTTGTAACAAGGAAATTGCTCCGGGTGAGGGTTTTTATTCAGCAGTTGACCCACAAAGCGATACCCCTTGGTTCCCATCGCGTGGGCAATGGCCTTGTAGGTGGTCACCTTACCCGGTGGAATTTGAAGAAGAAGCGCATGCAGCCGCTCCATGTTTGCATTGGAGTTCATAAATGAAGTCGTTATTCAATTGTGAAATCAACCATTAATATAGTATATTGAAGCTGGAAAAAAGTAAATGAGGTAGGGGTAAGGACTATCGACTATGGACTAGGGGCTAAGTGTTTCTCAATTCGCATCCCATTCGCATCCCATTCGTCATTGATAAGCAACCAGCGAATAGCTAAAATAAGGCTAAACGCTACACGCTAAACACTACACGCTCTAAAATTAGTAATTCGTAACTAGTAATTAGTAATTAAAAAAACTGTTCTGCTAGAATTTCTCATTGTCATTATCGGAGCCTTGGCCATTGGCGCTTTACTGCTCAAGCGCATGCGCGATCAAGCCAATCTCAACCGTAGTTTGAACATGGTTTTTTTAAGAATCTCGGTGCCCCTCAAGGATTCCAAAGAAGACAAAGAACGAGATTCCGAGCAATACGGAGCTCAAAGTACTCAAAAAGAAGTCAACGATGTGATGACGCACTTTTTTGAAGCCTTACATTCCATTTACAACGGTGAGGTGGTCAACTTCTTCAAGGGGGAAGACTTTTTCTCCTGCGAATACGTCATTCTCGAAGGCCAACTCCAGTTCTTTTTAGTGATGCCGTCTCATCTCAAATCGCTCTTTGACAAGCAAATCACCGCCTTTTATCCTGATGTATTTGTCGAGCAAGTCGAAGATTTCAGCATCTTCCGTCAAGGCTACAAAGCCACAGGGCGCTACGTTCACTTGTCCAAGTCCTATATATATCCCTTTCGGACCTACCAATTTTTGGGCTCCGATCCATTCAATAACCTGGCCAACGCTCTATCCAAAATCGAATTAGACGAAGGGGCCGCCGTCCAACTGATGCTGCGACCCGTCAAAAATGGGTGGCAAGAAAAGGGGCGTAGTGCTGCCAATGAGCTCTTTTCGGGCAAGAAAAAGAAAAAATCATTTTGGAGTTACATCAATATTTTTGCCTGGATAGGCAATGCCTTTCGCATCCTCATGCAAGGCGCCGAAAATGAAAAATTTGGAGCCGATGCGCAGCAAACTGAACGCACCACACCTCTGATGGATGAACAGGTAAAAATGATGGAAGGAAAAAATGTCAAAGTGGGGTTTCAAGCCGTCATTCGAGTGGTCGCCTCCGCCAAAAACATGTACCGAGCCAATCAGATTGTGGGCGAAATCATCAGTTCTTTTGCCCAGTACAATGACCCCAACAACAACAGTTTTGCTAAATCTAAGCGCTTCAGTCGCAATAGCTTACTCAAAGGATTCATTTTAAGGGACATGCGCAAGGGCTGGATTCAACAACTCTTCAAGCCAGCTCGCAAAATGATCTTGAGCTCCGAAGAAGCCGCCTCGATTTTTCACTTCCCCAACATCAAATACAATCGAAGCCCTGTCATCAAGTGGCAAGAATTTAAGATTGCCGGGGCACCCAAAAACCTTCCCACCGAAGGAATCTTTTTGGGCAACAATAACTACCGAGGAGAGACCCGGAAAGTGCACATTAAAGTGGACGATCGGCGTCGACATTTCTACATCATTGGGAAGTCGGGAACGGGGAAATCTACCCTCCTTAAAACCATGCTCAAGCAAGATGCTCAAAAAGGGCATGGAATGTGTTTGATCGATCCACATGGCGATTTGGTGGAAGGGATCCTGCCACATGTTCCACGGGACCGCGCGGATGACGTGGTGATTTTTGACCCAGGAGACCTGGGCCGACCGATGGGGATGAATATTTTGGAGGCCTACAGTACCGATGAGAAAGAATTCATGGCTCAAGAAGCCTTGGCAATTTTCATTAAGCTCTTTGGGGAAGAAATCATGGGACCGCGTCTGCAACACTACTTCCGAAACGGATGTTTGACCTTGATGGAAGATGATGAGGAAGGGGCAACCCTCATCGACTTGCCACGTCTATTTACGGATGAATCCTGGCAGCGCTACAAATCTAACAAGGTTAAAAATCCAGTCGTCAAAGCCTTCTGGGAAAAGGAAATGGCCAACACCGGTCAACGCGAAAAACAGGAGATGATCCCGTACTTCAGTTCTAAATTCGGCCCCTTCATCACCAATGCCCAAATCCGGAATATCATTGGACAAACCAAATCTGGATTCGACTTCCGCAAAATCATGGATGAAGGACGCGTGCTACTCTGCAACCTTTCGAAGGGTAAATTGGGAGATTTGAACGCCCAGCTTTTGGGGATGATCTTGGTCTCCAAGCTCCAAATGAGTGCGATGAGTCGGGTGGACACCGAAGAAGAAGAGCGTCGTGACTTCTACATGTATGTGGATGAATTCCAAAATTTCGTGACCGAATCCTTCGCATCCATTTTGTCTGAGGCTCGTAAATATCGCTTGAATTTGATCATCGCTCACCAATATATCTCTCAGATCACCAAGTTGGCCGGAGGGAAGGGGAAGCAAGAAGACACCACGATTCGCGATGCGGTTTTCGGGAATGTGGGGTCCATGATGTGTTTTAAGATCGGTGCTTCTGATGCGGAGTATATTGCTAAAGAATTTGCGCCCGTCTTCAGTGAGCAGGACCTGGTGAACATTGCCAATTACCAGGCCTACATCAAGCTCAATATAGACAATGCCACCAGCCGGGCCTTCTCGATGGCCACCACCTACGACCCAGATAAGGGGGATCCACAAGCGGCTGAAGCCTTTAAGCAACTTTCACGCTTGAAATTTGCTCGCGAAAAAGACTTTGTCGAGCGCGAAATTTTCAGGCGAGTGGGTGCAGCCAACAAAAAACCCGATTTTGGGAAGCCACCCGCAACGCCTGCCCCAGCCACCTCGGCACCAGCCGTTGCTTCGGCAGTCACTCCTCCTTTACCCGGCACAGCGCAACCGACAACAGCACCTACCCAAGCACAAGCTCCAATGCCAGGACAAATGCCAGCCGCTCAAGCCCCACAAGCCCCACAAGCTCCTCAGCCTGCCCCCGCGCCTGCACCGATGCCAGGAGTACCTCCTCAAACCCCAGTGCAACCCCCTGTTACACCCCCTCCAGCTCAACAAACCCCCTATCAAGCACCAACCCAGCCTGGTGTGCAGCCTACATCTTACCCACCCACTCAGCCCCCTCAAACCCAAGTTCCTCCAGCTACGCCCACACCGCCTCAGTCGCAGCCACCTCTTGGTTAATGGTTTACGAATTGGGCGCGAATGGGTAGCGGATAGTTTACGAATGGCTTCTTATTTAAGGATTACATAATACGCAGTACGCATTACGTGTCGACTATTTCCCGTTTTTTTTCGCGCCTCGCACTTAGCACTCAGCACCTGACATGAAGTATATACTCACCCTCTCCCCAACTATATACCTAACCTCTGTAAAATGCTGAGGTTCATCTCGATGCCTTTTTCAATAAGCGACTAGCGACTAGCGAATAGCGATTAGCTAAAATAGATCTTAGAATAGAGCTAAACGCTATACGCTAAACGCTACACACTCAAAAAATAAATTCGTAATTAGTCACTCGTAATTCGTAACTAAGAATAAAGTATATACCCACCTCAACCCAAAGTATATACCTAAGTGTACAGTTGTCACTCTAGGACGAAACGGAGAGGAGATCCTAGAATCGTCTGAATCCAGAGGCTCCAAATACAGACGACTCTTGGATCAAGCTCCTAGGGGGACCCTTTGGGTTCCAAGGGTGACAAGCAACCTCTCATTCCTCAAAGAAGGCGAGGTCTCGAGACCTCGCCTTCTATTTCTATTTTAAGGTTTGGCTATTCTATTCACCTCCACCACTATCGTCAGACGCGTCTGCATCTGGGGTTTGACGTTTAGCAGAGGCAGCATCACTCTTGGTCTGGGCCTGATGCTTCTTGACCATTTCATCCGCCCCATCGATGGCCTTGATGGCATCATCGATATTCTTACCGTTCCTTGTTTCTTCCATCACTTTTTCGGCAATTTCTTTACGTTTTTTATCAGCTTCAGCGCTTTGTTTAGCCTGCTTGATCCTTGTGTTGATCCCTTGCTTTTCTGTGTCAGAAGCCGTCTTTAGATTATTCTCCAACTGAGTGATTTGCTCATTGGTTTTTGTGATAGAGGCCTGAGCATCTTCTTTGATCTTATTGAGATCATCCAAACTAATGGTTGACACAGTTGCTGCCGCTGCTGGTTGTGCCTTGTCTTCTGCTTTTGGTGGCTTGGCGGTTGGTGCTGCTTCAGCTCGACTACTTGGTTTTGGCGTGGCCACCCCCCACTTGCTTTGAAGACGCTTGTAGAGTTCATCGGCTTGTTTTTCATTGGCGCCCACATCGCGGAATTTACGCTTCACATCCGTTGCATTCATATTTTTCAATTTGTCTAAACTCGTATCAAATTGTTGAGTGATGAACACCGCATCATCGTGACTAAAGCTACCAGATTCAATTTTAGGCAGGATATCTCTTTCGAAGTTTGGTCGTGAGCGTTCGAAGCGAATCTTATCGCCCACATTATCTTGTTCAAATTCGCGAGCACTACTAACCACATTGTAATAAGGGTCGACAGTGCGCACCTCCTGCTGAATCGAACGGCCTCCCGGCAAAATCGGCGCGACGTAAGGT
>JAUHWS010000051.1 GCA_030427295.1 bacterium
CTGAATTCAAAAAGACTCCCGAGTTCACCTTTCTGGTAAACCACTCGCTAAGCTCGTGGACCATAAAGGCTCGGGAGTGAGATGAAGGTGTAGGGTAGGTATATACTTTGGATTGACTTTAGTATATACTTCTTGCTTTATTTCGCATTCTGAGATTCTCGCTTCAACGAAACAACATGATCACGAAATAACTGTTATTCAGATCTGAAGAACTCATTTATAGTTTATTTAGTGAGGTTTATAGTCCTACCATCGGTTGTTTCGTTCTAAGTTCCTTCATTATCACGTCGAACGTCAGCCAGTCGCCGAACCCCAGCATTTTGAAGAAGGTAGGTATATAGTTGGGGGGAGGGTGAGTATATACTTCCACAATCACTCCGCTTCCACTGACTCTATTTTAAGTTTTCCTTTAGGCACATGATCCACAAAAAGCAGGCCGTTAATATGGTCGACTTCGTGTTGGACGATTCTCGCTTCAAATCCTTCAAAACGCATCACGCGTTCTTCTCCCTTGTCATTGGTAAATTTTGCCTTCACCCAAATGGACCGTTCCACCGGCCCCCATTTGCCTGGCAAACTCAAGCATCCCTCCGTTTCCACTTCAGTTTCCTCTGAACGTTCTAAAATTTCAGGATTGATCATTGGAAAAGTATCTCTACCATCATTGACGGTGATATGAACCACGCAGGTGTTGACGCCAATCTGAGGCGCGGCAATGCCCACCCCTTTGGTCGCGATCATCGAATCTTCCATGTCCTTCAAAAGCTTCAGAGTCTTTTTAGTGACTTTGCCGTGTTTGGGGGATTTTTTTCTTAGAATAGGATTATTTTCGCCTTTTGTGATGTCAATAACCATATATTATTTAGGAAGGATAAATAAGCATGAATAAGCCCTTACAGAATAACTCATGTGTCTTTTTTGAGCAAGTAGGCTTCAATAAAGGAGTCTAAATCCCCATCCATCACCTTATCCACCTGACTCGTTTCATGGTTCGTTCGATGATCCTTAACCATTGTATAAGGCTGAAACACATAGGATCGAATCTGATTGCCCCAAGCTGCCTCTTTATACCCCCCTTTTAACTCTTCAACCCGCTCTTTTTTTTCTTCCAAGAGCTTTTGGGTGAGACGTGATCTTAAAACTGACATGGCTTGCTGCTTATTTTGAAGTTGACTTCGCTCCGACTGACAGGTCACGACCAAACCGGTAGGTATATGAGTGATTCGAACGGCTGAATCAGTGGTGTTCACATGTTGACCTCCGGCGCCGCTGGCGCGATAAGTATCGATGCGCAGGTCCTTTTCGTTCAACTCAACCCCTTGATCGTCGTCGATGATCGGTAAAACTTCAACCAAGGCAAAAGACGTCTGACGCAGATTTTTAGCGTTAAAAGGTGAGAGGCGAACCAGGCGATGAACTCCGTGTTCTGCCTTCAAATAGCCATAAGCCATCACCCCCTTGATTTCAATGGTGGCACTTTTAATACCAGCTTCTGCAGCGGCCGTCTTTTCGGTAATGGTAGTCTTCCAACCTTTTTGTTCAGCATACCTCAGATACATGCGAAGTAGCATCTCCGTCCAATCCTGAGCATCAACGCCTCCCGTGCCTGTGCTTAAGACCAAAATCGCATCATTGCGATCGTATTCACCATCCAAAACTAGCTCCACATGGGCCTTTTGGAAGATTTTCTCGATATTTTGATACTCTTTTTGGAGCTCTTGGTATTCATTACTTCCTTCGTCAACCATACCTAAAAGCTCAGATAAGTCGTTGACCCGTTTTGAAATCATCTCCCATTTTGCTTCCAAATCCGTCCAATATTTGAGCTCCTTCAAAATCTTCTCCGCTTTTTTGGGGTCATCCCACAAATTTTCTTGCATAGAAGCCTGGCTGGTTGCAGCCTTTTTCTCCGCTAGACCAAGGTCGTCAAAGGTAGTGGAGATCCTGCTTTACTTTGTCTGAGAGGGATTGTATATCCATGATTAAACAGGTGCTCCATTACTTAAATAAACGCATCCAATCTAGCACAATCCAGAATAAAGCGAAAGTCTCTTGAAAAATTCCTTAAAATTTGCTAAAATAAAGGGATTGACTTAAATAAATGATCAACGAAAATCAAAAAAACACCGGAAAAAATGAAGCGTTGGATGCTTTGGAGGGGGGAATGCAACTTGCTTTCAAGAATGCTGAGTATGAAAAAGTGCGATCCTTGGCTCTCGATATCAAAGCCATCGATCCCGAAAATCAAATCGTAAAGCAACTCCTTTCAAAACTAGATGCCGAGCAACCCGCTCAAGACAAGGCTAAAAAAGCAGAGAAAGTGAAAGAGTACGAAAACATGTTGCGCATCCTCAACAAGCAACGCGACTACAAAAAAATAAAGAGCCTAGCCCAAGAGCTCAAATCCTTTGACCCTTCAAATAAAGCAGCGGACAAATGGATCAACAAGGCAGACCGTAAGTTACTCGGAAAGGGGCTTTTGGCTTCTATTTTTTCGAAAAAACCTGCCCAAACAAAGCCAGTTGAAAAAAAGGGAGAGCCAGTTCCAAACTTAAATTTGAGCCCGACAAGTGCTCCAGTAGAAGCCAGTAAAGCAACGGTCAAAGCTCCAGAAAGTCAGGCAAACCTAAAAACACCTGCTGCAATTTCACCCAGCCCCGTTCCAAAGCCTGAAGTCAGACCCACACCACCGTCCTTACCTGTGGAATCTTTGAGCAGCAAAGAGGATGTGGCCGAAAAAAAGGCACTAGAAGAAAAAGAACCCACACCTGCACCTACAAAAAAAGCGTTGGGAAACACCTTCACTCGAATGTTCGGAGGGGGGGATTCAAAAGGATCAGGTTCCATCATTGATAAAATCGTTGAAAAAACTGATCAAAAAAAGGCTAAGGAAGTTCAAAAAACCCCTTTTAATTGGTTGAAATTTGCGCGTGGAATGATGAACGTGACCATGGTTTTCATTCTCTTTACAGCCGGATTTTTATACCTATCCCTCGATCCCAACAACACCGTTTTAGGATTCTTTGGGATCGAACAAAATACAGGCTCAAACTTGCACGCGGCGGCGGAGGTGCTCAGCAATAAAGAAACTGAAGTAGAAGTCCTAAAAAAAGAAATTGAAGTGTATAAATCAGGTTACAATGATGCAGACATTGCCTTGGTTCAATCCATCATTGACAAGCGAATCGATTGGCCAGACACCTTCGAAAAAATCAAAGAAGTGACCAATTCGGTCTATGATTTAAACGACTTCTTCAACTACGTCGAGTACAACAACTACTCCTTGGATACTGATAACAAGACCGTTCGACTCAGTGGAACGCTCACTGATCCCCTGGGGCGTAACTTGACCAAGTTGGTGGAGCTTGAAGAGGCCTTCAAATACTACCCGAAAGATAAAAACAATCCCAATGATACCACCAAACCATATTTTACAGATCTAAAAGAAATGACCTCGTTCAGTAAGTCTTTGGATGAAGAAACCGGTCGTTTCATGTCGAGTTTCCAATTATCATTCGCCTTCAACGAGGCTGAAGATGATGATGCGGATCAACAAGAATAAAAAAAACCTCATGCAAACTTTGCCACCATCACTGGGAAAACCTCCCAATCACTCAAACGCGATTTTCAATCAAAGCTTGGGTGTGACACCAGAAAAAAAGGCAGACGCCACTCAGTTGGTTTATGAAAAAAATAAAAAGAAAGCCATATTGATGATAGGCATGGCGGGGCTGTTGCTGGTTTTGTATTCCGTGTTCTATTTTTATGACAATGCTAAAACTTATTTGACCGCTTCCACTCAAATGAGTGAGTTAAATGCCGAAATCAAGCAGTACAATGACACGGTCATTCCAGACTTACTCAAATCAAAAACCTATCACAAAGCCGCCTACGACGATGAGTTTGAAGGGCTAAATTCAGCCTTAGAAGTGGTTTTTCCCAAGGAGATTGACAAATTGGGCATTGTCCAGTTGCTCGAATCTTTCTCGGCAGAAGTGGAAGCCGTTTCGCCTCCATTTGAATTCACTTCAATCAATGTGAATGCCTCTCAAGAAAACGAAGAGGGTTACCAAATCATTCCCGTCACCACCTCCATTCATTCCAGCTTGATTGGTTTTGAACGATTCCTAGAACTCGTCGAAAAATCTGGGGCCATTTACGAAGATTCAGAAGCTGAAAACAAAGTTATGCTTGAAAAAATGGTTCGCCTGATGAGTATTTCAAACATCACCGTCAAATATCGAGGGGTGGATGAAAAAACAGGTCGCGATGGTGGTGTGGATTTCAATGTGAAATTAGATTTTTATTCTCGCCCAAGTTCTGAACAGGGCTAATTTTAATGATGGAAGATCAAATCACACCATCGGCAGCCCCAGAAGCCGCAGTTCTGACGCCGGAAGGGGGTGGATCGGCTCAGGGGCAGGTGACAGCGGCTCAAGTGGCCAGTTCAAATGACGCACAAAGCAATCGCTTAACTCAATTGCTTCAAGAAGCGATCATTGCTGGGAACATTCCCCAAATGGTCATGTATGCCATCATGCTGGCCCTTGAAATGGGTGCCTCAGACATTCATATCGAACCCGAAGAAAAAACCGTTCGACTCCGATTGAGGATCGATGGAGTACTTCGTCATATTGTGGAATACCCCAATAACATTCACCCAGCTGTGATTTCGCGAGTCAAAATCATGTCCAACCTTAAAATTGATGAACAGCGCATCCCTCAAGACGGTCGCACTCAAGTTACCACCGACGATGGCCACGAGATCGATTTGCGTGTGTCTACCTTGCCAACCGTCAATGGAGAAAAAGTGGTGATGCGTTTGCAGGACAAAACTCAAAGCATTCCCGACTTACCCGAATTAGGTTTGCGTGGGACCTCCCTTAAAATCATGGAGCGCTTCACCCACCTGCCCAACGGTATTCTTTTGGTGACCGGTCCAACCGGGAGCGGTAAGACCAATACGCTCTATTCAGTGCTCCATCGCCTCAACAAAGTGGGGGTCAATATCATGACCTTTGAAGATCCGGTGGAATACCAAATGGATGGGCTCAATCAATCTCAAGTGCGTCCAGAAATTGACTATGATTTTTCGATGGGACTGCGAACCGCTCTACGACAAGACCCAGACATCATCATGGTGGGGGAGATTCGTGATCAAGAGACCATTGAGATTGCCATCCGTGCAGCTCTAACAGGTCATTTAGTGTTATCCACCATCCATACCAATAGTGCTGTTTCAACCCTCACTCGAATCACAGACATGGGCGTGAAGCCTTTTTTGATAACCTCTTCCATTCGAGGAATTGTTTCACAGCGTTTGGTTCGACGGGTGTGCAATTTCTGTAAAGAGGCCTACTTACCCGATCAAGGAACCATCCTTGACATTCAAAATGAACTTAAAAACGTCTCCGCGAAAGATTTAGACCCCAGCTTACTGACCAATCTTCAACTTTACCGAGGAAAAGGCTGTACTAAGTGTAATCATCTAGGTTACAAAGGGCGTATCGGAGTCTTTGAAATCATTGAAATGAACCGAAATATCGGAGAACTGGTCTTGAAAAATGTACCGGATGATCAACTGGAAGACCAGGCCATCCAGGACGGTATGATCACCCTCAAGCAAGACGCTTTAATTAAGGCCTTAGAGGGAGTCACCAGTCTCGAAGAAGTCTACCGAATCACCCAATAGCCTTAGGACTAAGGGTCTATCAATTCGAATTCTGTAAGCACCCATTCGTAATTTATAAGCGACCAGCGGCTAGCGAATAGCCTAAAATAGGACTAAACGCCACACGCTAAACGCTATAAAAATTAGTAACTCGTAATTCGTAATTAGTAATTAAAAAACATGCCCAACTCACTCCACATCACCGCAGAGGGGGGTAAGGATGAGGCGTTTTCGTCCAGGAAAAATACTCCAAGAGTAACGGTGAGTTGGGGTGAGACCTTACGTGATTATTGGTTGGGATTACAGCGTATCAAACCGACAGAGAAGGTGACCTTCTTTCGTTTGCTCGCTACCATGATCAATGCGGGAGTGTCCATTGTAAAAGCCCTAAAAATACTCGAAGACCAAACCAAGAACCGCAACATGAAGCGGATTGTCCATGAAATTGTGGCTAAAATTGAATCCGGTCAAAGTTTCTCAATGGCTTTATCAAATTTCCCAAAACACTTTTCAAAGGCTCAAATTGGAATGGTTCAGGCGGGGGAAGCCTCTGGAAGACTCAATCAAACCTTACTTCAAATTGCGACCGATGCAGAAAAAACGGCTGCCTTTCGATCCAAAATCAAAGGGGCCATGATCTACCCTAGTGTGATCATTGCCATCATGATTGTAGCGTTTGTGATTGTAATGGTGGTGGTCATGCCTAAGGTCAAAGAATTGTTCAGTAATTTAGGAGGAGACCTCCCCGCAGTCACTCAAACCCTGGTCAACTTATCTGATTTTTTCACACGTGAAACCTTGGGTATTTACAATGTCTCGTGGATGATTCTTTGGTTAGGCCTTTTAGTTGTAGCTTTTATTAAATGGAAGCGAACCACATGGGGGGCAAATTTGTGGACCCGATTCGTTTTCAGGTTGCCCATTTTTGGTAAACTCGCTAAAAAGGCTTCCCTGGCACATTTTTGCCGAGGCCTGTCCACCATGGTGGGGAGTGGAATTCCCATCATCAAAGCACTGCGAATAACAGCGGCTGGGGTAGGGAATCAAATCTATCAAAAACGTATCAATCAAATTGCCGACGATGTAAAGCATGGGATCAGCATGGCTGAAAATATGAAAGACGATCCGTACTATTTTCCAGACATGGTGGTGGGTATGATTGGGGTGGCCGAACAAACCGCCCAAATCGACCAGATCAGTCGAAAGCTAGCAGATTATTATGAAGAAGAGGTGAACAATGCTATTAAAGGGCTCTCTTCCTTGGTGGAACCCGTGATCATGGTCATCATCGGGGCCGGTGTAGCCTTCATGGTCATTGCCGTCATGGACCCCATCCTATCCGCCTCCGAATTGGCGGTTTAGGAAGTATATACTCACCTTCTTCCCAACTATATACCTATCCTCTGCAGAATGCTGGGGGTTATCTCAGTACCTTTTTTCTGCAAGCGACTAGCGAATAGCGATTAGCTGAAATAGATCTTAGGATAGAGCTAAACGCTACACACTCAAAAAATAAACTCGTAACTCGTAATTAGTCATTCGTAACTGAGACAAAAGTATATACCCACCTCAACCCAAAGTATATACCTAAGTGTATAGTTGTTATTCTAGGACGGACCCCGGGCGAAGTCGAAGGGGGAGATCCTAGAATCGTCAGAATACCGAGGCTCAAAATACAGACGACTCTTGGATAAAGCCCCTAAGGGGACCCTTAGGTTCCAATGGTGACACCTGCTTCCTTGCTTCTCAATGAAGGCGAGGTTTGCAAACCTCGCCTTCAGGGATGATTTCAATTTTTAATTTAATAAAAAAACCAATCCTTAAAAAAACCTCAAAAAACAAATTTGCATTGAACAAAAAATTTGTGCTAAGATGACCTCACAATACTTAATAAAAATAAAAACAAAATGAAAAGTAGCACAAAAGCCGCTTTCCGCCGTGGTTTTACGCTTATCGAATTGATGATCGTGATTGTGATCATCGGTATTTTAACCGTGTCTCTTTTGCCTCAAATCACCGGGGGGCGTCAACGCGCTGAAGATACCGCCCGCATCAATGATCTCAATCAAATTGTCAATGCCCTTGAAATTTACTTGGGAGATACCGGTGTTTATCCTGGAACAGCAGGGACAGCTGTCTGTATGAAGGCTGAAGATGTGAATTACCAAGAATTTTCAAGCATCCTAGAGGGTAATTTCAAAAACGGAGTGCCCACTCCACCCCAACCCGATACGATCGACATCGATAACGACGGCGTGGTTGAATGTGAAGGAGGCTACGTTTACCTCCCAGTACTCCACAAGGGCCAAAATCCCGGGGCTTATGGTCTAGTAGCCAACGTGGCCATCCCGACCAAAGGCAATACCTTGGCAGGCTTCAATTATAGCGATCAAACCACCCTTGATGACCTGCTTGCAGCTAGCAATGCGACTCCCGAAGAACTAGTGACCGCCGAAGAAACACCACAAGGAGAAGATGGAAGTCTCTCGCTCTATATGGTCACCCCTTAAATAAGCAAGTGGAAAACTCATCAAAAAAAATCCAAGCCTTACGCTTGGATTTTTTGTTTCTATTCAATCATTTAGGCAAGTTCAGTTTCAATTTTTTGAGCACTGACTTTTCCGATGCCTTCAATGGCCTCTAGGTCAGCAAGGCTCATGCCTCTTAAGTCTTCTAATCCAGCATAACCAGCGGCTTCTAATTTATTGACGATGGCTGTGGAAAGATTACCCCATTCACCCGCGTCAGCTGTTTCACCTTGAGAGACGGGCTCAACTGTTTGGTCTGTTTCATTCTCATCACCTTCTTCCATCAATGAAGCTTCAGCGGCAGCCAATTGCTCATCAACTGCACCGGCTTCTAAATCTTTATCTTCAATGCGGCGGCCGGGTGCAGCAGATTCATCAGAAGCCATGAGTTCTTTCAATTTTTCCTTGAAGGCAGGCAGCTGTTCTAAGTTATAAAGATCAAGCTCAAATCCAGTTAAATCAGAGGCTAGTCGAACGTTTTGACCATGCTTACCAATGGCCATCGGACGTTCTTCCTCCTCCACAAAGACGGCTGCACGTTTCGGCACTTTAGGATCTTCACCTCCATTCACAATGATCACCTCTGCAATTTTAGCCGGTTGCAATGCAGTCGCGATGAATTCTTTAGGATCATCCGTCCATTCAATGATATCCACCCGTTCATTGTTCAATTCGTTCATTACACTTTGGATGCGCACCCCTTTTTGTCCAATGCAAGCCCCCACGGGATCAATCTTTTCATCCTCCGCCCAGACAGCCACTTTACTCCGTACGCCAGGGTCACGAGCAATCGACTTGATTTCCACAT
>JAUHWS010000052.1 GCA_030427295.1 bacterium
ACGTTTCAAATCCGCTCCCTTTCTAAATCACGGCTCACGCAAAAACTCGGCTCCATTTGCCCTTCGGAATTAAAGAGGGTGATCAGGGCTTTGAATGAGGTGTTGTTTTATTAAGGTTCAGTTATTTCTTTTTGTTTAAATCTTCAGCAATCTTAGGTAGGATATAAATTTCTTTTAAAAGATGCTCAACTATATCCAAAGCTATTTTTAATGTAGATGTTGAATGTGCTTTGACTTCATGTGCTGATTTATTTCCCATAAACCTTAAGTCCTGCAATATTTTTGCACTTCTATTTGTTATGAATTCTTTTCTTACTAAATCACCAATTTTAATTTTTAAATTAGTACCTTTTGCTTTTTGGTCTTTACAAACAGACTCGATTATAGCTCTAAGTCCAATTCCAGTTAGCACCCTTTGCCCAGCACAGAGTGCACTATGGGTTTCTTCATATACAACTCTTATTTCATAAGGCAAGTAAATTACATCCTTCATTTTCGGCCTTCCTGTGATTCTGTTTGGGTAAAGTTTTGTGGTTACATAATATTCAAAGTTACCGTTGTCATCGGGGACACAATCCTCCGTACTAGTTGATTCTGAGCAAAAACTAAATTCATGGCAGCCATTACATTGAATTATCATATATTCTTCGTTGCCTTGAATTGGACCATAGTCCTCTACATCAAAATCCTTGAATACATTAACTTGACTCCAGATTTTGTGAGAAGTTTCAATGTTGCACTCAAAACATGAAACCCAAAACTCTTTTTTATTAATATGCCTTATTAATTTAGCTTTTATAGATTTTCTCATTTATCCTTAAATTATCCATTCAAAAAAAATCTTTCACTCCACCGTCACACTTTTCGCCATCCTTCGGCTTAATTCTATTTCGATCAGGATGACGCCATTTCATTTTCTTTATTTCACAGTCACTGACTTCGCAAGGTTTCTTGGCATGTCCGGATCATTCCCCCTCAAAACCCCCAAGTAGTAAGCCAACAGTTGAACCGGAATCACATTCACAAGCGGGGAGGCGACCCCTACGTCAGGCACCTTGATCCACTCGTCAAAAACCTCGTGTTTTTCGGGGCTAATCCCAATGATGTGAGCACCACGGGCCTTGAGTTCAATCGTATTGTTGATGATGTCTCCCTTCACTTCATCATTCGCAATCAAGCTGATACAAGGCGTTCCTTTTTCAATCAGTGCAATGGGCCCATGTTTCAGCTCCCCCGCCGCAAATCCTTCGGCGTGAATGTAGGACACCTCCTGAATTTTGATCGCTGCCTCCAAAGCCATGGGATAGTTTTGAGCTTTACCTATTATATAGGTGTTCTCCTGGTCTTTGATGGCCTGCGCCACTTCCTTAATATAATCCAAAAAACGAGGATTGAGCATGTCGTTGATCTGACTGGCCACATCTGCCAGTAGCCGTCGTCCCTCCTGCAACTCACCTCTCATGGCTGAAGCAATCAACAAAAAGAGAGCCAATTGACTGGTCGCCGCCTTGGTTGAGGCAACGGCCTTTTCAGGTCCCGCCTTCAAATGAAGGGAGTAATCGGACTGCCTGGCAATGGTGGACCCCTCCACATTCACAATCGAAAGCACCTTGGCCCCTTTCTTTTTGGCCGCTGACATGGCCTCTAAAACATCCGCCGTTTCACCACTCTGCGACACCACAATCAACAAACTCTCGGGCCGTAAAAAGTGATGATAAATCGGAAACTCCGACGCGGGGGCAAAATTCACATGTCGTTTAGCGATGATGGAGAAAAAATATTCCGCCGTCATACTCACCTTACCCGCTGTCCCACAGCCCGACAAAAAGGTTCCCTTGGCATTTTTAATCGTCTGAGCAATGTGCATGATCTGATCGAGATCCTGGTTAATGGCCCGGTGGATCGTATCTTTCTGCTCCATGATTTCTTTGAGCATGAAGTGGTCATATTCCCCCTTATCAGCAGCCTCTGCCTTCCAGTCAATATTCACCAAACGCTTCTCCACCGGTTCCCCGGTGTCGATTTTTAGGAATTCCACTGTTTCATCCAACACCACCATTTCATCATCATCCAAATAATTGACGTCTTGAGTATATTCCAAAAAGGCAGGAATATCTGAGGCCAAGAAGAATTCATGCTCACCTACCCCCACGATCAGTGGGGAGCCACGACGAGCGGCAATCAATTGATGTTCATTGTGGTTGATAGCCACGATGGCATAGCGCCCTTGAAGCCGCTTACTCGCCTCCCGAACCGCCTCCTTAAAACTCATGCCTTCGTTTCGATATTTGGCAATCAAGTGAGGGATGACTTCCGTATCGGTGTCCGAAATAAAGTTCTCACGCCCCAGTTCCTCTCGTATTTCCTGGTAATTTTCGATGATTCCATTATGAACCACCGCCACTGACTTGTCTCCTGACAAATGAGGATGGGCATTCACATCCGTCACCCCGCCATGGGTCGCCCAACGGGTGTGGCCAATGGCCAGTTGAGATTGTTCAGTCGAAAAATCTTCCAATTTAGCTTCAGAAATTTTCCCCACTTTTTTTTGTACTTTCAACTCGGCTTCAGTGTCCGTCGCAATGCCCCACGAATCATATCCACGATACTCCAGCATCTGAAGCCCTTTAATCGTCAATTCGACACTATTTTTTCGCCCTCCGATGTAACCAAAGATTCCGCACATTTTGTTTTAAAATTTTATGGAAATAAAATTCTAGCGATGAGCGATTAGCGTATAGCGATAAGCTGACCGCTAGCCGCTAAACGCTAGCCGCTTCCAAGTACCATTCTACCATTTCTCCAAAGCCTTTTTCAAAGGAGATGCTTGGCTTCCAACCGAGTTCCTTCTGAATTTTGCTGGAATCGATCGCGTAGCGAATGTCATGGCCGGGTCGGTCAGTGACAAATTCAATCCGATCTTCAGGAAGTGCCATCTGTTTTAAAAGTCGTTGGGTGATCTCCAGATTCGTGTGCTCCTCGTTGGCACCAATATTGTAAATTTCACCCTCTTTTCCTTTATGAAGCACCAAGTCGATCGCTCGGGCGTGGTCGATCACATGAAGCCAGTCACGAATGTTTAAGCCATCCCCATACACAGGTACTTTCTCTCCTTTTTTCAGTTTTTGAATGAAGAAGGGGATGAGTTTTTCCGGGTACTGATGGGTTCCGTAATTGTTCGAACAACGGGTGATGAGAATTGGCATCCCATAAGTCCGTCGATAAGCCAGGCACAACATGTCACCCGCCGCCTTACTGGCACTGTAAGGAGAGCTCGGTTTGAGAGGGGATTCCTCATTGAAATAACCCTCCACAGTATCGCCATAAACCTCATCCGTAGACACTTGCAGGTAGCGTCTGTGTTTGTGTTTTTTAGCCGCTTCCAAAAGGACTTGCGTGCCCATCACATTGGTTTCGATGAATTCTGTTGAATCTTCAATGCTATTGTCCACGTGGGTTTCAGCGGCAAAATTAAGGATAACGTCGACCTGGCTGGCCAAATCATCCACCAGACGCCGGTCGGTGATGTCACCTTTCACAAATTCATAGCGAGAATCCCCAGCATAATCACCGCAATTCCCCAAATTTCCCGCATAGGTCAATTTGTCCAGATTGATGATCCGATATTTAGGATGCGCCCCAAGCATGTGCCTGATGAAGTGAGATCCAATGAATCCCGCTCCACCGGTAACGAGTAATTTCATACGGAGGGATTTTAGCATATTTTGAGCAAAAAAGATGCCCAATCATCTGACTAAAGAATGTAGGATCTTTATGGAGCGAGTGAAGGGCTTTCCCGCATCGAGTGGAGATAAACTTCTGACCTACACCAAAACATGACCAAGAATGAGGAAAGAGCAAAAATGTGCACATGCTGAAGAAGGATGCTATGAAACATCATTCGCAAGCAGAAGCAAATTTTTGTGATGGGGCGAGTGATGGGTTTCGAACCCACGACCTCCAGTGCCACAAACTGGCGCTCTAACCGACTGAGCTACACCCGCCATGAAAGCTTAGAAATTTTAGTATTTTTAGCAAAAAATGGCAAGTCATAAACCGCCTTTTTTTAAAATGTAGTGCTTCACTAAATCACCCCCTCCAACGAAAAACTAAAAAAACCATCGGTGCCAATAATCAAATGATCCTCAAAATTCAGGCCAAATTTTTGAGTTTCATTTTTAAGCTGAAGACTAAAATCAATGTCCTCCTTCGATGGTTTAACATCTCCCTCAGGATGATTATGAGCCAAATAAAACGCATGAGCATTCAATCGAATGGGATGATGTAAAACCGAAGCCAGCGTCACCGAGAGTTTATTGGAGGAGCCTTGAGCTATCAATCCTGTAAAAAGGACGCGCCGCTGAGGATCCACACAGGTGATGCGCAGTTGCTCAAAACTACTCCGTTTGAAGTCATCCTTAATGTATTCAAAAAACTGCTCTGAGGATTTCAAACACGTGTCATCCCGGTGTTGAAGCCGCCTGAAATACTCCGAAATGGCCAAAATCTGGCACGATTTCACCAGAGGCAAACCCGTCGCCTCCTGAAAATCTTCCAAAGATTTGAATTGAAGCAATCCACGCGTCCCAAATTCCGCCAAAAGGAATTTAGAAAGCTGTTCCACACTCAAGTCCCGATAGCCCGTCCCCAAAAACGCAGACAGTAACTCTGCATCATTCAAACTTTCCACCCCATAAGCCTGAATCTTTTCCCGCGGTTTTTTGTGCTCCTGTTCCGACTGGGATTGAACCAATGTTAAAGCCATCACCGTTTTATTTAAACAATAAATTCGGGTCAGGCAAGGAGGGGAGCATAACGCATTTTCCCATTTTTTTCAACTAAAAAACCAATCTAGACATTAAAAATTACAATTTCAAGTTTATTTGGAAATTGAAAAGTATTGAGTTGAATTGGAATGAATTCTACTTGTGTTTTTCGGCTTCCGCTACAATCTTTTTAATGGCCTTTTCATCAAATCCCTCCGCTTTTAAAAAGGCTCTCAATTTCTGTGGAGATTTTTTTTGACCTTCATTGTATTTCACGGCCGACTGAGCCAATTCAAAATGATAAGCCTTCTCCAATTCCTCCTTGCGCCATCGGGCCAACTCAATTTTTGCTTTTTTCTCAGAAAAATCAAATCCTTTCGTTAAAATCTTCAAAAGGGTGGGATCTTTCGCATCAATTTTTCCATTCTCATAAGAGGATAAATTCCCCGTCCCATAGCCCACCTTCTCAGAAAGTTGCTTCAACGTCATCCCCGCCTCCTTTCGGAGCCACTTGAGATAACCGGAAATGATTTTATCTTTCTTCATGTTTAATGAGCTAATCGTCTAAATAATTCATCTTGCGCATAACTGAAACCGTAATAGGCAGCTTATAAAGTTTAATAAGCTAGCGAAGCGACTAAGCTTTGTAAGCTTCTAATGGTCTTTATTGATTTGGAGTGCATAACATGAGCAAGTAGATAATCCAACAATACTAATTAAGCCATCATTAACACCATCATACAAGAGAAGTTTTTAAATTGGAATTGCTTTTTCATTATTCTCTATATAAAATAGAGTAAAGTTGATGGTTCAGAAAGTGCCCCAAAAGATTGTCCTCTAAAAAAGAGCTTGGTTGCCCGGCTCACGGGGCGCTTCCTGACCTCACTCAATTATTTTTTAACCCCCTTCACCATGAGTACACAACGTAAAAAAATGGTTCAATTTCACGTTGAATCCCAGGATTATTTTGTCAGCCTGGCCACTAGTTTAGGTCTAATCGAAGAGATGATTGAAAACGAACTCACCAACCTAAAGCATGTTGACCACGAAATCAAACAACTCAGTCGCTCCCTAGGCAAAGTGTCCTCCGATTTAGTTTTCCTACAAGAAAATTACACCATCGAGCCAAAGTCGGCTTAGACCCTTGTAATCTTCATAGTTTTGTGATATAATAAATAGATATTTTCATCACAAAGCAAACCCGTGAGAGAAATTTTCAATGCCATCACCGAGCGCATCACAACGGCCATTCAAGGTCGATACGACAGCTTTGTCGAATTTGCACCCTTCATTCTCGGCGCCCTAGCCATGTTTGTTTTAGGCCTTGTGTTGGCAGAATTAGCAGCCCGTGCCACCATGCGAATCTTTAAGCGCATCAAGTTTGAAGTTATCGCGGATAAAATAGGACTAAAGAACTTTCTAGAACGGACCAGCTCAAAAATGAGCTCATCTCACGCGGTTGCAAAATCAGTCAAAGCATATTTGATTTTCTTATTTTTTATTGAATCCACCAAGATAGCCAAACTGACCGAGGTGGCTGAGTTTTTAACGAGTGTGATCGGCTATGTTCCTCAGGTCATTATTGCCTTGTTTATCATTCTAGTAGGGATTCGAATTGGAGGGACCTTGCAGGCAGTCGTATCAACCTCGCTCTATTTTGCCAGAAACAGTGTGGCCAATGCCATGGGGGTGGCTGCCAAGTCAACCGTGGTGGGCTTTGCGGTATTGGCGGCCCTTTCTCAACTAGAAATTGCCGAAATCCTGGTCCAAATTCTCTTCATTGGATTCATTTCGATGTTAGCCCTAGCCGGGGGTCTTGCCTTCGGTTTAGGGGGAAAAGATTTGGTAAAAGAAGTCCTAGAGGCCTTTAAAAATATGGAATTGATTGAATTTATGGAGGAGCAAAAGAAAAAGAAAGCCGAAGAAGGGGGAGAGGTTTCTAAATAAAGGTATAAATGCAATTAGTCAAGCCATCTAAAACCTACGAAAAGAGCTGGAAAAACGCTTTAAAAGAATTTGAGGATGAAAATGTGACGGGTTTTTGGGATGTGCCGACAAAACCAAAAAACATCACTGAATACATACGCCGTACCGAAAATAATGCTCAAGGAATTAACTTGCCAGACCAATGGGTTCCCGCAACGACCTACTGGCTCATTGATAAAAATCATTTTATTGGACACATCGACATACGGCATGAGCTCAGCAAGCGACTTGAAAAGCGTGGGGGGCACATCGGCTACGCCATCCGACCCTCTGAACGAAATAAAGGTTACGGAACCAAAATGCTTGACCTAGGACTCAAGAAAGCCCGGAGTATTGGACTTAAAAAAGTCATGGTCACCTGTGACCTCCTCAACACCGGATCCCGAAAAATCATCGAGGCCAAGGGGGGAGTGTTGCAGGATGTCATCACCGTCAAAGGCGAACCCATTCGACGTTATTGGATTGAGTTGTGAAGGAAGTATATACTCGCCCACTCCCCAACTATATACCCATCCTCCAAAAAAAGCTGGGAGCTGATAGCTGGGAGTGAAGTTCAGTTAAGAAAACTCTCTACTTATCTTAGGTAAGAGGTAATTTAAGTTATTCTAAATACCGACTAGTCTACCAGCTAACAGCCCTGCCTGCCGGCAGGCAGGTAATAGCTATCAGCTAGAATAAAGTATATACTAACAAAAGTATATACCCACCCTCAACACAAGTATATACCTAAGTAGCATTTTCATCTTCAAGAAAATATTCAAAAAGCTACCAAGCGAATGCCAGCCATTGAGCTTTAGCTTAAAACCCGCTAAACTAAAACCCGCTATGGCTTAGTCCATAGTCCTTAATCCTTAGTCCTTAAAAAGTGTACGATCCCTCAAAAATAGAGCCCAAATGGCAGCAGTATTGGCTTGAGAATAAGACCTTCAAATCAGAAGTCGATGCCAACAAAGAAAAATATTATGTCCTAGACATGTTTCCGTATCCCAGTGGGGCCGGGCTGCATGTAGGGCATCCCGAGGGCTACACCGGCACCGACATCATTTCGCGCTACAAACGCATGAAAGGCTTCAACGTGCTTCATCCCATGGGTTGGGACGCCTTTGGACTTCCTGCTGAAAATTATGCAATCAAAACCGGGGTGCATCCAGACAAGTCGACCAACGACAACATCCAGAATTTCCGACGCCAAATCCAGTCCATCGGCTTCAGTTATGATTGGGATCGCGAAATCAACACTTCCAGCCCCGAGTACTACCGTTGGACCCAGTGGTTTTTCCTCTTCCTCTACAAAAATGGTCTCGCTTACAAAAAAGAAGCCCCCGTCAACTGGTGTGAGAGCTGTAAAACCGTCCTCGCCAACGAGCAGGTCAACGATGGTAAATGCGAGCGCTCCAAGGATCCAGTCGTCAAAAAAGAACTCTCACAATGGTTTTTTAAGATCACTGATTTTATTGAAGATGTCGAAAAAGACGGCCGAACAACCGACGGTCTTCTTAGCGGGCTTAAGAAAATCGACTGGCCGAATAGCACACTCACCAATCAATATAATTGGATCGGAAAGAGTGAGGGGTTAGTATTCACTGCGCCCGTCAAAGACATGGACCTTGACATCCAGACCTTCTCCGCTCATTTTGAAGCCTGTTATGCTGATACTTTTGTGGTCATTGCTCCTGACCACCCACTTCTAGAAACCTTGCTCGAAGGCATCCAGAATAAACAAGAAATTCTTGATTTCTGTCGGACCATTTTAGACAAACGCATGAAACGAGGGTTTGAAGAAGAAAAAGAATCCGAAGGAATTTTTACAGGACGCTACATTAAAGACCCGCTCGGCAATGGGGATTTGCCCATTTGGGTGGCCAGCTACGCGTTGGCTGATTACGGAACTGGAATCGTCAAATGTTCAGCGCATGATGAACGTGATTTCAAATTCGCCAAAAAATATGGCATTCACATGAAGCCGGTGCTCTTCCCTCAAGATGATCCTGAATTGGAGCAGCAAATTCGTAATTTTGAAGTCTGCTACACTGATACCCAAAAAGGAATCTTAAAAGAACCTCAGGAATTTCACGGCAGAGTGGCCAGCGACGTTCGAAAAGAAGTCATTCAACACTGTGAAAAAAAAGGTTTCGCCAAACGAAAAGCGAG
>JAUHWS010000053.1 GCA_030427295.1 bacterium
GCCCGTGGTGCTCACATCATTGGGATTAGCCCCGAAAAACACGAGGTTTTTGACGAGTGGATCAAGGTGCCTGACGTAGGGGTCGCCTCCCCGCTTGTGAATGTGATTCCCGTCCAATTACTCGCTTATTATTTGGGCGTTTTAAGGGGCAATGATCCGGACATGCCCCGTAATTTGGCGAAGAGTGTGACAGTGAAGTAAGTCGGACCATCAGCAACCACTAATAAAACAACACCTCATTCAAAGCCCTGATCACCCTCTTTAATTCCGAAGGGCAAATGGAGCCGAGTTTTTGCGTGAGCCGTGATTTAGAAAGGGAGCGGATTTGAAAGGTGATCACTTCGGAGTCTTTGGATAGGCCGTTTTGCTTACTCTTTTCAATCAACACCGACCCTGGGTAATTTTTTAGGGATGTTGAAAAGGGACAAGCGATCACCATCCCCAGGTTATCATTCATGGCATTTCCAGAAATAATCAACACAGGACGTTGACCTTTTTGCTCCGACCCTTTGGTAGGATTGAGCTGCGCCCAATAAATATCCCCTTGTTTCATAATCCCATCTCATTTAGCTGATTGTTGTAGTCCTCTAGGCCCATTTCGGCCAATTCGAGCATTTCTTGGTCCATTGCTGCCCGCTGAAACCCTCTTTGAAAGGCTTCCTCCTTTTTTTGATGCTTATAAGCTCGTAAGGCCTCCTCAAAAATAGACCGCTTGCTTCGTTTCATGGACTTAGAATAGCCATCAAGCCAGGCAATTAAATCCTTTGAAAGCCCTGTGGTGACAACGCCGGATGAACTCATATTTAACTTTTTTATTTAAAAAACATAAATATAATATATAAATATATTAAAAAAGTCAAGAGACTTCCTGTATACTCTTCAAGAAATTGATGACTCACTTAATATGATCCGCGTTCATCTGACCATCACTGGTAAAGTTCAAGGCGTTTTTTTTAGAAAGCACACCGTCGAGAAAGCAGTGGACTTAGGTCACTTGGCTGGTTTTGTGGCGAATGAGGCCGATGGGTCGGTGACGGTGGTGGCCGAAGGTCCGGAAAATAAGATCAATGCATTGATCGATTGGTGTCACAGTGGACCCAGTACGGCGGAAGTGAAAAAAGTTCAGGTGGAGCATGAGCCGTATTCGGGGGAGTTTGAAACATTTGAGGTGAGATACTAGCTAGAAATCAAGTCCACGAGTTCCAGCACTTTGTTATGGGTCAATCTTGAAACATCCATTGCATGGGCAGGTCCTTCGATCAACCCTGCTGCTAGCAAGGTATCTTTATGTTTAGAAGGGAACTTCTTCAGTTTATCATAAGGCCCATTCGGTTTTCCCAGAGTTTTTCCAATTGAATCACGGACGGCAGGGGGTAACTGTCCTCGGAAGTTGATCACTGAAGGTCCCGTCTCAGCAATAGGGAAGGTTTGTAATGATGCATTGGCTTCAATGGCTTGAGTGATTTGATCCACCTTTGTTCGCGTTTTCTCTGTAAGATCTCTGGCAGATCTAGATGCCTCCTCACCAACTCCAGCTTCTAGCACTCGTTTGAGCTGCAAAACACCTCTCAAAATCCCTGCATCTGCCTGAGGAAGTGCGCTGGCCAGGTTGCCAGATACAATGGCCACTTCAAAACCGTGTGGGAGTCCAAACTGAGCCAGTGAACCATGACAAACACCCACTCCATCCAGAGCTCCTGGTCTTTCCATGTCTGCCATTCCATGATTCATCTGAATAACCTTCAAATGTTCCGCTTCGTCTTGTGCCTGACGAATTTTTTCGGACAGGTCACCAGCTCCAAAAATAACCTGATAGCCGTCTGGAATGTCCATAAACTGGGCGAAGGCTTCTTTGGCCTCCTCAGTGATTTCTGAGATTCTGTCGGGATTCCCCCGGAGATCGCTGGCCATTTGATTGATTTGCATCGCTTCGGCCAGCAAGACGGGGTGAATTTGTGGACAGCGGGGATCGAGAATTAATTTTTGACCGGCTGCCCTGAGTTTTTCTTGAGCGTCGGACGGTTCCCAATATGCCGCGCCCTGTTTCCATGCAGCTAAGACACAGCCCAATTCGAGCAAGGCTTGTTTTTGAAGGGTGTCGCTGACCTGATGTGGCTTGTCATTAAGCGTGATCAAACTCTCGGCACCTCCTACCGTATTCCCCTCTTTCTTAAGATGACGGGCTCGCTTGATGCTTTCGTTGTTGGTGATGATCATTCCCAATTCTGATCCAGCCCCCAAAGCTTGGCCGGAATAAATGACGGCATCAGCTTGATCAATCACTTCTTTTTTAAGCGGATCACTTCCATCGACGACAAGAATCTTTTGGCAGGCTTCGAATTTCTCATCGTTCAAATCTTGAGGGTCGGACGTGATGATGGTTTTGTTTTCGAGGAAATATGAATCGGGAGACGGTTTAATTCTCAAATCAATGACTTCGCCGCCATTCTGAAAATCAGTGAGCCCTTGAATGCTCGATTGAAGCCCGGATTCAATGGAGTGGGTGAAAAAGACGCGGTCGTTGAAATCTAGATTGAGCCAATCGCGGATGAGCCCATAAATTTCGCCAACCACCTGTTTCCCTTCCAAGCTATCAGGGTGATTTTGACACCAGAGCAGGATGGCTTTTTGGTACTGATCGAGTACACCCTCTGAATCGACACTGAAATCAGGGGTGAGGTGGTTGAGGAGTCCGTTTTTGAGGCGAGGTGGGTAAGCGTGGACTTTAAATCGTTCGTCCCGAAGGCCAAAGGTTTTGCCGCCATATTTTTGAATGTATTCACAGATTTTTTGGAGGTGCTCAGGTTTATTTTCTTCTAGCCATCGCAGATATTGTGGATTCAACAACTCTCCTTTTTCACCGGCAGCAATTTTGATGCCATGCTGACCATTGAGAGCGATGAGATCACTGTAGAGCTCTTTTTGTTTTTTGGCCAGTTTAAGGAGATTTTTGGGGGCATTTTCGAAGGCTTCCACACTATCGAGCGAGAAAGTGACTCGGATGTGGGCATCGATTCCTCCTCCTTTTTGGGCTGTCCCGGGATGATTGTGACCGTAAAGAAATACCTTTGCGCCCAGCTCCTGAAAATAGTGGAGGTATTTGTAGTAAACCTTCCATACCTCTGCATAGGCCAATTCAATTTCATGCGGATCCTGAGTATTGATTCGAATGTTGAAGTCGGTGGATTTGGTTGGCCCCTCATTTACCGATTCACGTGGAGTGGAGGCAGTTGCCTCTCGTACTTTCCGGACATCGTTCATTTCACGATCGTCAAAAGCAACAACCTCCCCCACTAAATCTAATAGCGGATTTTCAACTTCTTCACCATCTTCACCTCCGATTTCGTTGTAGAATAATTCGATGATTTCTTGCTGAATCTGCTGTTTGTCTAAAGTGGTTCGACCGTTGATCAACAGACCCACTTGATGCGATTCATCCATAAAATTGAGCATTCCTCCCGCCTTACTTCTTGTGTCTCGATCGTCTGATTCGCCAGTGATTTGACTAAGAACAGGCCGACTGACAATTTCAAACCCTTTAAATAAGAAGTCTTTACCAGTATCTGAAACCAAGGTACCTGATTCATCTTTTTTGTAGCGAGCGTATTTAGACAGCAAGGCCATGACCTGTGGAAATTTTTCCTGAATCCCTTCGGACAAGTCTCCTGGCAACGGAACAAACACTCCAAATTCCTCTGGCATTTCTTTCACGACTTCTAATTCTATTTCACTGATCGCTCCTGCCAAGCCTCCTAATCCTACCTGCATTTCAGCCTCTTCTGCTTCTAGTTGGTGCAACTCACCTTTACCATCGGTAACCACCAAACGTTTTAAATTATTTCTGGCATTGGCGCGCGTGGGCCCCTGAGCTCCAGTGGCCACAACAGCCGCTAATTGAGCTTGATCTCGGGTGGTGAGGTCGAGGTAAATCGAATGCCCCTTACCCAAAACCTCTTCTAATGCTTCATCTACATCTTTGGGGAAAACCGAACCCCATGCCAAAATACGATGCGGTTTTTGGGAATCCTGATTCTCGAGAATTTGAAGCCGGCCATTCAGTCTTTCGTGAACTTTATAGCAACTACCATCCCTTTCAATGATTTTTCCATCTTGAGATTCATCCGTACCGAGCAGCTCTGATGGCCTACTGCCATTTTGAGATAATTCAAGCCCCATCCATCCATGAAGGGGGGCCAATTTATTGGCCTTAAAGGCTCCAATAGCACTGGTTTGAGCCCCGATTGACATGGCCCCAAAACCATGTGACTCGGCAATTTTAACTGCTTGGGCTAACTGTGCCGATGTGCCCACCCTGAGGTCAATCTTCGTTTGAATTTCATTTTTACCATCGTCCGTTCTTTTAACATACTCGGATGGATGCCAATTGGCTGCTAGTAATTCAGCCTTCTGAAACGCATCAATCAACCGCTCAAAAGGCGTTTCTGGTTTATGGATATCAGCCAACTCTATCGATGGTTCGGCGAATCCTGGAGAGGGAGCGTCGGGCATACATTAGAAGGTTACCTTGGTGAATTACTCTAATGGATTTAGCTGAAAAATCAAGTTTATCATACATCCAAAATTAAGTTTTTGGCACCTACCCCCAGAGCATTTGTCTGCGACTTGCTTAAATAATTACGTAATTAATTACGTAATTATTTGCTTCACTGTTCTTTTGATACTTTTAAAAAGCCCTTTAAAACATTTATAGCTTAAAGCTTCATCTTAAGTGTTTATTCTAAAAAAAGGGACTCACAAAGCGCTGTCCATATTTTTTGTCCATTCTAGTGGACACTTTTTATCCTAAAAAATATTCGACCTCAAAGGGCAAAACCGTCACGTCCCAGGGGGGATTTTGGACATTCACCTGAGCGTCCCCTGTTTGGAATTCGATTCCTCCAAAGACCACCTCTTTCATGAAATTGTATTTTTCAAGTAGGGCTGATGAACTCGCCGTCATCACCCGGAAATCTTTACCGTGAAGGACATAATAAGCATAAGTCTCCGCAAAATCCTCATGCTTGTCAGACATGGCATAGCCTGACACAAAATCCGTATTCACGGCGCCTGAGTTCTTTTTTCCATCTGTAGCCCAACTGATACGATAAAAATCGAGGCTAGGATCTGTTTCATACAGGGGCAATCCCCCATCGGTGAAAGAGGATGCTTGTCGAGTGTTTTGGGGCACCAAAAAATCTGAATCCACATTGTGGGCGGTTTCGTGAACCAGCACGCCGACAAACTCATACAATTCCATGTTCACCCCGCGCAAAATAATGGTCCCTCCCCCACCGTAGCCACGATGTGATGCAGGATCATAATCAAAAATGATCTCATCTACTGACTCGGCATGAGCCTCGGGCAGTTTCTCAAGGGCTTGGACCACTTGGTTTTGATGAATGGGGTTGAGGAGCTCATCGGAATCTGTCATGTTGCGAGCCGCAAAATGAGGTTGAACCCCTTCGGATAGTTGAGGGAGTGAAGGCAAGTCATTTGCATCTGAATCCGTTGGGATGGCAGGAATATCTAGGGCTTTTTCTGCTTCATTCACATACGCTTCCGGTTCAAGTGCCGACGCTGAAATTAGCGAAATTGGCGCCTCTTCAAGCGTTTGCTGAGAGTCATCTGCAATAACAACCTTATCCCCTCCTGCAAAAAACGCTGACCAGAGGCCAAAGGAAAAGACTTGGAGTGCCAAAAAAATAGAAAGCAGTTTCAAACGCATGGAGCATACGAAATTATGAAGCTATGTTTCTATTTTTGTTTTCAAAGGCCCGAATAAAGGCGATCATACTACCATAAATAAATTTAAATGTCAATGGTCAAATGGGCCATTTCTTTCTAAAATAACTCACGCTACAGCAGCTTACAGAGCTTATAAAGCTTAATAAGCTAGCGAAGCGACTAAGCTTTGTAAGCTTCTAATGGTCTTTATTCTTTTGGAGTGCGAAACATGCGTAAAATAAGTTATAATTTTTTCAGTCTTTGATCTCTTTTCGACATGTCCACCGCTCGAAAAATCTTGGGAAACACCTTCATTCAATTTGGAGGTAAAATCGTGACTGCCATCCTTTCGGTCTTTGTGCTGAAGATGATCTCGGGTTATTTGGGCGTGGCCGGTTATGGGGAGTACACCAGTGTTTATGAGTTCTTGGCCCTCTTCGGCATCGCAGCCGATTTTGGTATTTTTACCATCACCGTGAAAGAAATGAGTAAGGATGAAAAACAGATTCCTTATATTTTAGGCAACGTGCTGGGTCTACGCACGGTTTTGACCATCATCACAATGGCCTTGGCCGCCATTGCCGTTTTTTTGATTCCCCAGTATTCAGGAAGCTTGATTCCAATGGGGGTTTTGATTGGGACCTTCGCCACTTTTTTCGCACTTTTGAATGGAACGGTGAGTACGGTTTTACAAGTGAATTTGAAGATGCAATATGCCACCATCAGCCTGGTGATCGGGAAGTTGATCAGTATTGGCTACATTGCCTTGGTGGTTTATTACCTCTTTCAGGATGACTTGAGCACCGGCTTTGCCCATTTGATTGGAGCGGGGGTTTTGGGTAATTTGGCGATGTTTGCCATCACAAGCTATTTTGTGTCTCGGTTTTACAAGATTCGCTACCGTTTTGATTATCCTTTTTGGAAAAGAATCTTCTTGACCAGTCTGCCTTACGGCGTAGCCTTGATGTTGAATACGGTTTATTATCGGATCGACATCTTGCTGATGCGCCTCATCCTTCCTGCCGCCAATGAGGTGATGGTGAATGGCTCGCTGGATTATGCATGTCAACAAGACATCTGTGCGAATACGGAGGTTGGAATTTATGGGGTGGGCATGCGTTTTTTGGACATGCTCATCATCATTCCGGTTTATTTCATGAACTCGGTCTTGCCGACCATGACCCGTTTTTTGGAAGAACAGAAGGAAAAAATCAATCGTATCGTTCAGCTGTCCTTCGATTTTTTGATTGCCACCGCCATGCCTATTTTGGTGGGAGGCTTTATTTTAGCCACTCCTATCATTTTATTGATTTCAGAAAAAGATTTTGTGACGGGAGAACTGTTTGAATACGGCTCGGATCTGGCGGTTAAAATTTTGATGTTCGCTATGTTCTTCTCTTTCCTCAACGCCCTTTTTGGATTCACCCTGGTCGTGTTGAAGAAGCAGAAAAAGTTGATGTGGATCAATGCAGCGTGCGTGGTTTTCAATTTAATCAGTAATTTGATCGTTATTCCTCAGTGGGGTTTTCGGGGGGCCGCCGTCACGTCGGTACTTTGCGAACTCTTCATTTTAATTTTCACTTTCATTGCCGTCAAAAAAGTATTGTCCTTTAAACTCAACTTTCAAACCGCCTTCAAAGTCCTGTTGTCTTCTGTCACCATGGGGGTCGCCGTGGGCTTGGGGGTCTTTTGGATGAAGGATCTTTGGTTCGTTTGGCAGATCGTTTTCTTGATTCCGTTGGGTGGAGTGATTTACTTGGCCACGATGATGAGCACCGGGGCCATCACGCCCGAGATGCGATCCCTTTTGAAGCGGAAATAATTTCCTTTTCGTATTATGTAGTACGCGTTGTACATAATACGAAATTTATATACGTCATTCACTAAAAAAATGTACCACGAGGAAGAACAACTTCGGCAAAAGGGTTTCAAACTGATTGCTGGAACGGATGAAGCGGGACGAGGGCCCCTAGCTGGACCTGTAGTTGCGGCAGCCATCATTCTTCCAGAAGGCTATCGGAATGATAGCATTAAGGACTCCAAACAACTCACAACCCTGGAGCGTGAGCAACTTTTTGTGGAACTAAAAAATGTTGCCCTGAGTTATGCGCTTGGGGTGGTGGGATGGAAACAAATCGATGTCATGGGCATCTTGAATGCGAGTAAGTTGGCGATGCGACGAGCCGTGCTTAGCTTGGACCCACAACCTGATTTTTTGATTTCGGATGCGGTGCCGGTGAATGTGATGGAACTCCCTCAAAAGGCCATGGTGAAGGCTGATGAAAAAGTGTTTTCAGTGGCCGCCGCTTCGATTTTGGCCAAGGTGCATCGGGATCAACTGATGCTGAAATATCACAAAAAATATCCGGAATACGGGTTTGCCGACCACATGGGTTATGCCACCAAGATTCATCTGGAGGCCATTCAAAAACATGGTCCTTGCCAGATCCATCGACAGTCCTTCTCACCTTTTTCAAAGGCTTAATAGCTAGCAGCTAAAAGCTAATAGCTCCAATTTGATTAACGTTTGATGCTATGTGGGATGGCTTTTTCACGTTCATGCGTCACGCCTTTGTGGAGCTTGAGTTCATAGGTGATTTGATCGCCGTAGATTTTTTCTAGACCTGGATTGAGGTGCTGATCTCCCTCTTTGGATTCGAGTTCGTGCAGGGGGCTGGCGTTATCCACGTGGATAACAAGATGTTGAGCCCCTTCGTCAAAGACGAGATCTTTGACGTGGGTTTGAACGAGTTTTTTGGTGTGCGTGTGAGTGATGGCGTCTGCCAAGGCTTTGATCTTAGAGTCCATTTTGAATTGGTTTAGATATTTGCTGTGTCCATGATACCGCTTTTTTGGAGTTGCATCAAATGCCGGTCTCGCGTAATATTTTCTCACTAAATGATGGGGCGCCATCGTCTAGTGGTTAGGACGCCGGATTCTCATTCCGGTAACCGGGGTTCGATTCCCCGTGGCGCTACCACCCAAAAATGGGCTTCGGCTTGCATATGAATCTCTTTCGAGCTTCCTATTTCAGCCTACGCACATTTTTGGGTCCCTCCTCACAAAATTCACTCACTTCTCACTGCGTTCGAATCTCGTTTCCCATTTTGTGGGGGCCCCTTTTTTTGTATTCAGAATGACTCCATTC
>JAUHWS010000005.1 GCA_030427295.1 bacterium
TTTGAATGTTTGGTTCAAAAAAGAATGGCCTAAATGTTAAGGAGCTCTAAATATTTTAATAATTTTTAATGAAATGTCAAGGGGAAATATAATTAATACACAATTTCTTATTTTTTGTCAATAGTAGTCGATTGATCAAGTCCTCTTTTTTTGGTATAATGATGGGATTTTACCTCCACTAAAAAAATAAAACCGTGAAAAAAAATAGATTCACCTTAACCGCTTTAGCTTTATTTGTTCTCAGTTTGTTCTTGGCGTATCAGCAAGGCTACTTCTTTGATTCGGGACTCGGCATGTCAGACGTTTCGTACGCCAGCTCTACTTTGCCTGCATCAGGAACAACCATTCTCTCTGGTTTACCTGCTGTGCTTGCCTCGATTTTTATGCCGGTGTTCAATTTTTTGTTGTTCATGCTTGGCAATCATTTTATGGTCGCCATCATTGTATTGGCCTTATTGGTTGAACTCATTACCCTTTACCCTGCAGTGAACATTCAATTGATGCAGAAAAAAATCCACTTGTTCCATAAAAAATTAGTGGATCGTTTTCGCTCTGGTGAGCTTTCGATGGGGAAGGCGAAGCGTGAATTGGATGTCCTTTATTCTGTGAATGAACGCATGCATATGAAAGGGGCCGTTTTGGTCGTTTTCCAACTCCTTGTTTTTGCCTCTGTTTTGTCTGGGCTTTATTTGATTTCTCAAGGCTTGATCAATCCTGTAGCTGTGGGAATTTCCAATGTGGGACTCGTCAATGCTCCAGTGACTTACATCCTACCTATTCTGACTGGACTTTCTTACTTGCTCCACTCCTTGATTAAAATTCAGGTCAAGCAACGCGAAGATTATATCAGCGATGCTCAACTGGCGGTGGCTTTGATGTTTGCGATTTTAGGATCGGCTGTGGTCTTCTTTTTCTCCACCCAATTTGCCGTTCTCCTTTCGGTTTATGTGATGACTCAAATTACGTTTGCGACCCTTCGCTACATTGTGGTTGAAAATAAGGCAAAAGCCTGGGGAAAATTGGCTCAAAAACAACTCCTTCATTTGCTTCGCACCTCCACTCGACATAAAAATAAAGTCGAGCATTTGTCTCGTAAATTCAACCATTTAGCCTTTGTTCGTCACGTTAATTTCCATCTTCTTGAAGAAGGACTTTCGATGAGCTTGGCTTTTGTGATCGCCATCACTTCTGTGGGAATCATTTAGTTCTGGATGCCTAAATCCTTTGAATCATGAAACATAAAAAAATAAAAATCATCACCGGCCTGTTCGTTTTTTCATTTCTGATGATGACGCTTGTGGCCAATCCACAAATCAGTATGTACATGGCTGATTTGCTGAATCCTGAGGTGACGGGTGCGGATGAAGATGCTATTTATATGCCCAGTTACACCGCTGAGGCGGGCACGTCTGGTTTGATGGAGGTGAAGGCAAAGACATCTGTCCCAGCGTTTGATAGTTTGAGTTTTTTGATGTCCTTTACCCCTTCGGATGCGTTAACCTTTGCTGATGATCCTTTGGTGCTGGATGAGGATACGCTTTTAAATGCTCCTACCTCACAAGTGGTCGAACTCAAAGAGGCAGGGGTTTTGGAGGTCACCCTTGTACTTCCTGAACCCGTGACCATTGATGGGCCTGTGCCAGCCGATGTCCTGACTCACGAGACGCTTTTTAAACTCGACGCTCAAGTAGCTGATGTGGACGGTCCCGTGGTTTTGAATTTTACGGATGTGGCCTTTGCCAACGGCGATCAAGCTTTGGAAGAAGTGGTTTCCATTCCTCCCAGCTTGTTGACCCTTGAGCCTGCGGGTGATCAGCAGCCCGTGGTGACCGATGATTTTAATGCGGTTTCCGTGACTTCTGTAAATCCGGATACTGTTTCCAATCAATCCAATAAAATGGTGGCGATTAGCGGATCTAACTTGATGTCTGTGGACCAGGTTAAAGCCGGTAGCAACACGCTTTCGATTATCAATCAGGCGACGGATTCGTTGTTGGTTCAAGTGCCTGCGGGATTGAATCCCAACACCTATGATTTGGTGCTTTTGGACGACCAAGACACCGCGAAAATTTTTGAAGGAATGCTTACCGTGACAGCGGATGCAAGCGATGAAGGTCTTTCTCAAAATGCAGACGCCCCTTCGGTTAATTTGGATCGCTCCTACACCAGTCCTGTGGCGGTTGAAAATGATGGAGAAACCCCCTTTGTGCTCTATGCATTTGTAGAAGATCCTCAAAATGACATTGAATCGGTGGTGGTGGATTTGTCTGCCATCGGTCAGGTGGGTCAAAGCTCTGCTGCTTTGGGTCAGGCTGAAACGCTTACTTTGCAATCAGCTACGTGTCCCACTGCCTCAAAACAAATCGTTTGTATGCAAGCCTCTGTGGAAGAGGTTTCTGGTCAATGGTTTGTGCTGCCGAACATTTATGCCAATCCTTCTACTCCTGCCAGTCAAACGCCTTATTTGATTCAAGTGTTGACTAAAGATGCCGAGGGAAATACTTCGATGGATGCGATTCCAGTCTACGTTGGTAACCCAGGAGACGTGGAACCTGCCAAAGTTTTGGCGGCGGTTTCAACGGGTCCCAATACGGTTGAAGTGATGTTTAACCGCGCTTTGGATTCTGCTTCTCTGGCAACGAATGGGGAAGATTTTAGCATTCAAAGTGCTTTGGATGAGTTCGATCAGTTGGCCGTTTCTGGGGCTAGTTTGAATGCAGAGGGAAATTTGGTGACTTTAAACACCTTGAATCAAACCCCAAATAAGGCCTATGAGTTGACTTTGACGGGCGAGCTTCAGGACAGTTTTGGTAAAACCGTTTCGTTTTCTGCACCTTTAACGTTTGAGGGTTACCAGCTTCTTGAAAAATCACCTCAAATTGATTATTTGACGGCTACCAGTTCCAATACCGTTGAGGTGGAATTTGAACATGATCTCAAGCTCAGTTTATTGGGCGAGGCTCAGATAAGCATCTTTAAGGCCGGTAATGAAGCTCAAACGGTGGTGGTTAATGCGGTGACGGTTTTGGATGGAAATCAGCTTGAGCTCCAAACCGCTTCACTTGTGGCTGGAGAACGTTATCGGTTGTCGATTGATAATTTAGCCTCATACGATGGCACATTGACGACCACGTCTTTGAATCGTGGATTTAAAGGTGCACGTTTTGCTGCTGGCCAGCATGGCGCGGCGGCTCAACAGGCTGACTTGAATGGAGATTTGCGCGTTGATTTTGCAGACTTCACCATCTTCTCGTTTTATTATGGATCTGATTTTAGGACGGGTGCAACAGATGCCACACCAACCGCTAGTTCTTCTGAGTCGACTTCGTTTGAAACGCCTGAAATTGCGGATCAGCCGGATGCTTTGGTGGAAACCACCTCTCCCATTAATAACTAGTGAGCGTATTTAGCGATTAATTTTTCATTCTCATGAATTCACTTAAAATTCTATTAGCCGCAATGGTCATTGTGCTCGCTTCCAATTTTCTTTCTGGATGTGCGACACAAACCGAAAATATCAGCTTTCAAGACTACTCTGATTTGGGAATGGCTCGAATTGATGCGGCGCGTGAGTTGAAACAATCGGTACAACTCGTGGCTAAGCCCCTTTCTGATTCAGGGTTGGATTTTGAATTGACGCTTGAGAATCCTGAAAAACAAGCCATTACGTCAGCTGAATTGTGGCTCAGTTATGATCCGGCGGTGCTTTCGGGTGCTTCATTTGAACCGAATGAGAAGACGTTTGAACTGGAGGCCCCTTACGAGAATGGTTTTGATGAACTGAGAGGGCTCCTTAAAATGGGCCGCTCAACGGCTCATCCCGTGTCGGATCCATCGATTGTTTTGGGTACCGTTCATTTTGAACGCCTTTCTGACACTTCTACCTTAATTGATGTTTATGATTATGACCGTCAATTTTCAGGTCATGCTTCGGTCAATACCATGTTGGATGATCAACCGGTCAATTTATTGCTCGAGCCCGCTTCGCCCTTTGTGGTGATTCATTAATTTGATTTTTTTATAAACGATGAAACGAATTTTTCTTCTCAGCATCGGTTTCCTCCTCGCGTTTACAGCTAGCATTCAGGGTGTCTTCGCTCAGTCTGCCCAAGATGCGACCTTGGAATATTCTTCTAATGTGACTCAGGCCAATACGGGAGATGAGTTTGAAGTGCAGATCCTCCTCAAAAATCCTAGTCAACAACCTATCATTTCAGTTCGTTCTTGGCTCCAGTACGATCCTCAAGTTTTGGAAGGGGTTAGTATCGATACGGAAGGGACTCCATTTACTTTGGCGGCTCCCGGAGAGGATGAATTTAGTGTTTCTGATGGCTTGGTTAAGGTGGGACGTTCGAATATTTCGGGAGGTTTTTCCGGGGCTGAAACTCGGATTGCAACCATTCGTTTTAAGGTGATTGGCACCTCTGGGGTCAATGCTTTGGTCGAACCCTACGATTTTCAAACGTCTGAATTGGGTCATGTGAGTGTGAATATCATCGAAGAAGGTTTTCCTGTGAATGTGCTTTCTGGTGAACCTCAATCCTTGCCTCTCACAATTAATTCTGGAGGCTCTACACCGATTCAAGTGGATGATCATTTGACAGATAATGTGGGTCTTTCAGCTTTGTCTCGCCCTCAAAATCTTCGCATCATGACAGGAGAAGGCTATGTTGAACTCAAGTGGGACCTTAGTGATTCGCCTGAATTGGTGGGTTATAATGTTTATTATGGCCGAACCTCGGGGCAGTACACGCGTCGTCGTACAGTTGAAAAGGTCAATGGTTTGCGTATTGATCAACTCAATAATGGGGAGGCCTATTATTTTGCCATCACGGCTTATGATGCTCAGGGTAAGGAAACAGACTATTCCGATGAAGTGGCTGTCGTGGTGGGTGAACCTCTTTCTTCGACAGCTCCGTTTGAAGATTTTATGGATTCACTCTTGGCCAATGTGCCTACTTCGCCTGAAAATGGACCCTTGGTGGGGTGGTTGGCGTTTTCAATACTGGGTCTAGGGGGAACTCTCTACTTTAGAAAAAGCGTACAAAATTAAAAATTGATTCTTTATAAACGGCTTTATTAAAATGAAAAATAATTCAAAAACACGTTGGGTGACCATTCCCGAGTCTGAGATGCCTAAAAACACTAGGCCTCCAAAGAAAAAAACCCTTCCTGTAGATAAGGTTGAAAATAAGTTTTTTTGGGCGGCTGGATTGGTGGCTGTGGTTATTTTTTCGGTGATTGTTTTTATGCCGAATCAAGTCAGCCGTTTGACGGGTAATTTGTTTGATGGATTTGAATTTGTGCCGACGGAACAAGACGGTGGCGCTTTTTTTGCAGGTGAGGGGGGTGATTCTGATGAAGTTGATGGCGAAGGTGACGCGCTTTTGGATGACTCTCAAGGAGCTGATGCTCAATTTTTAGAGGATGTTTCTAGCGACCAGGCCTCTACGTCCAATTCTTCGGACGCGGTGCCGATTCAAATTGACCCTCTCAATGGCTCAAGTGCTTCAGAAAACGATTCATCTGTGGAAGTGAATGAATCAGACACGACAGATACTTCGGGTGCTTCGGACACTGCTTCTGGTTCTACGGATGCAGAGCTGCTTGCTTTACTTGAATCTCTCAGTGCTCAATTGGAGGAATTGAAGAAGGACGGTCTTCAAAAAGATCAAGAGATTGCCAGCTTGAAGCAAATGCTTGAGGCACAAACGACCACATCGTCTTCTAATTTGCAGGGGGCTGCTCAAGAGATTCAGACCACGATGAGTTCAGACACTAAAACGACATCTACGACAGGGGCTGGAACCTATCGGGCAAACACGCATACGGTGACGGTGAATCCTTTTGACGTTTTGAATCAAAACCGACAGTCTTTGGATCAGATTCAGGCGAGTGCGATGCAAGCGAATATCGCTCAAGCGGATTCTTCTGACTCTGTTCAAGCGGCACCTACGATGGATCTTGCGACCTCTGGTTTGCAGTCCCAACCGACGACGGGTCCCTTTGATTCTTTTTGGATCACGCTTTTGTTGACGTCGATTGGGATTTTATTTTTTGGGATTTATCGGGCGGTTCGGGCTTAGAATTTCTGAGTAAACATAATTTTAATAATATAATTTAGTTTTTTCTTTTTTCTTTTTCTTCATTTTTAGCAGCAAAAACGAAGCAAAAACTGCCGGGGAGAACACGACGCGGACTCATCGTTTTTCCTTTTTTCATCTTTTTACCCGCCGTTTCTCCCCGGACCCCTGTTTTCCGGGAGATCAGCCGGTGCTTATGCTATTTTGAATTTTACTAGTTCTCTTTATCTATTTAAAATTTAAATGAGTGAAAACTTCTCGTTATGTCTTTTGTTTGTATTCTGATCATTGATTCGTTTTCTTGCCTGTGTTAGACTGTTGCCGCTTTTTAAGTTATTTAAAAAATGGAAATCAAATTTTACGGACAGGCTTGTTTTTCGATTCAGGACAAGGACATGACGGTGGTGATGGATCCTTTTTCCGACGCAACAGGTCTTAAAGTTCCTTCACTGAAGGCTGATGTGGTGACGGTGAGTCATGATGATCCTGCCTATGCTCATGTGAAAGCGGTTCAAGGTGAGCCTCGTGTGTTCAGTTGGCCGGGGGAGTATGAGACGGGTGGGGTGCACTTTCGATTGCTGCATTCATTTCACAATAAGCCAGAGGATGCGGATCAGAAGGAAAACAATATTGCTCTGATGTATTTCAACGGCCTTCGTTTTTGCCATTTGGGCGCTCAGGGGCGTATGGTGTCTGAGGAGCAGGTGGACATGATGGGGGATGTGGATGTGCTTTTTGTGCCTGTGGGGGGTGGATCGGTTTTGTCTTCGAAGGAGGCTAAAAAAGTGGTGGAGGAGATTGAGCCCCGTGTGGTGATTCCCATGCTTTATGCGACTGAAGGGTCAACCCAGGGCTTTGCTCCTTTGGCGGATTTTTTGAAGGAGATGGGATCTCAGGCGGTTGAACCGGTGTCGAGTTATAAATTCAAAAAGTCTGATTTGCCGGATGACAATACTCAGTTGGTGGTGATTGAGCCTCAAGCTTAGTTACTTTGTGGTGCTCCCAGCAGGAATCGAACCTACATCTAAGCCTTAGGAGTGCCTTGTTCTATCCGTTGAACTATGGGAGCACAGGGTCTATTTTAGCATAGTTTTTTCTCGCTATTGGCTATTGTGAATTTTTTTGTTCATTTTACTATCAGCTACTAGCTCCCAGCTCCCAGCATTTTTTAGGGGTGGGTATATACTTTGGGTTGAGGTTAGTATATACTTTTGTCTTAGTTACGAATTACGAGTGACTAATTACGAGTTGATTTTTTGAGCGTGTAGCGGTCAGCGTATAGCGTTTAGCTCTATTCTAAGATCTATTTCAGCTAATCGCTACTCGCCATTCGCTAATCGCTTGATGAAAAAGGTACTGAGATGAACCTCAGCATTTTGAAGAGGGTGAGTATATAGATGGGGAGAGGGTGAGTATATACTTTCTCTAATTTACTATGCTCATACTGATGAGGTTGTGTACCCAGTGAGGTATGAGGGATCCCAGTAAGGATTTTGATTTGTGAAATAAGAAGGCGAAGATGACTCCAACCACGAAGATGTAGGTGGCTCGTCTGAGTAGCATCATGGGTTCAAGCTCGTTGAGTAGAATCCATTTGGGTACGTGTAAAATGACGAAAAGTAAGGATGAGATCACAATGGATTTCCAGGTATTGGTTTTCTTTTTGAGTTCTTGAAAAACGACAGATCGGAATAAGACTTCTTCAGTAATGGGTGAGCCGATGATGTGGTTGAGCCAAATGGCAGCGCTGGTGGGCAATGCGTATTCGTAGTCTCCTATTAAGGTTGGTATTCCGAAATTGATGAGTAGCAGAATTAACGAGAATCCAAGTCCCCATTTGAGTCCTGATTTGATATTTTTTAGCCCTAAAAATTCCCACTTTTTCTTTGGATAGACTTTCCATATATAAATTAGGGCTGGAATCAGAAGGCTTCCCACCCGAATGAAGGCTCGAAGTAGGCTATCGGTTTGATTTAGACTCGGCATTTGCCACATGACGATGACCCAGCTGTACCAGAGTGTGAGCCCGATGATGAGCGGCCAATAAAATAAATTTAAGGTTGCTTTATTTTTCTCCATGTCTTTTTTAGTTGGATTTAATTGCTATAATCACGTTATGAAAACCTGCTCGCAATGTCAATCATCGTTTGAGGTGAGGGAGGAAGATCGAACCTTTTATCAGCGCATTGGTGTTTCAGAGCCTACTTTGTGTCCTGATTGCCGCAATCAGAATCGTTTGGCATTTAGGAATGAGCGTAAGTTTTATAAAGGTCATTGTGACTTTTGTAAGAAAGCTGTGATTTCTCTTTATTCAGATGATAAGCCATTTACCGTTTATTGTTCTGAATGTTGGTGGTCTGATCGTTTTGACCCTCTTGATTATGGGATTGACTATGATTCTGATCGGTCGTTTTTTGATCAATTGTATGATTTGTCACAGCGAGTTCCCAAACCTGCAATATTAAATGCTAAAAGCCAGAACTCTGCCTACACCAATTATTCTCATGAGAATCAGAATTGTTATTTTTGTGTGGGGACCATGAAATGTCAGGATTGCTATCATTGTTATCGTGTGATTGAAAGTAAAAATGTGGTTGATGGTTTTGATTTGCTTCAATGTGAGTTGTGCTATGAATGCATCCATTCTCAAAATCTATATGCTTGTATATTTTGCGAATCCTGCGAAAATTCGTCTAACTTAATCCTTTGCAAGGATTGTATTGGATCTCAGGATTGTTTTGGTTCGGTCAATCTTAAAAACAAGCGTTTTTATATTTTTAATCAGCCATATTCAGAGGAAGAATATCGTCTAAAAGTTGATGCGCTTAAAAAAGACTGGTCTTCAGCTGTTAGGCAGTTTGAGGCTCTAAAAAAATCTCTTCCTCAAAAGGCGAATCACATTTTGAATGCTGAAAATTGCAGTGGTGACCAAATAAAAAATTCCAAGAATTGTTATCGTTGTTTTTCGCTCAATCGGTCAGAAGAGTGTGCTTATGTTTACAATGGAGATCAAAATCGATTTTGCATGGATACTAATTTTTGTGATAGTTCTGAGTTGCTTTATAATTCGACTAACCTTGAAGACAATTATTTAGGTATTGGTTTAAACTTGGTTTGGTATTGCAAGAGTGCTTTTTATCTCACCAATTGTTTTAACTCTAGTGATGCATTTGGTTGTTTTGGTTTGAAAAAGCATCAGTATTGCATTCTTAATAAGCAATATTCAAAAGAAGCGTATGAATCACTGAGTCTTCAAATCATTGAAAAAATGAAATCAGATGAAGAGTGGGGCCTTTTTTATCCCATTGAGCATTCACCTTTTGCTTATAATGAAACGGTGGCTCAAGATGCTTATCCGTCTGACAAAAAAAGTGTGTTGGGGCGGGGTTGGAAATGGAAGGATGATTTGAATCACGTTCCTAAAGACATTCCGGGTTCAGCAGTCACATGTGAACAAACCGGTCGCCCATTTATTATCACTTCTCAAGAGTTGAGTTTCTACAAAAAAATGGATTTGCCTTTGCCAACCCTTCATCCCGATGAGCGCCATCACCGTCGAGTTGCAGCTTCTTTCAGCTATAAACTTTACAGTAAGAAATGTGTTGCTTGTTCGAATGATATTCAAGTGACTCGAGATGAATCTTTATTTTATTGTGATGAGTGTTATTTAAAAGAAATTTATTGATTTATTTATTTTTATGAACAAAAATCTATCCATTTGTGTGATTGGTGCTGGTCATCTTGGAATGAGCATTTTAAATCAATTACATAAAAGAGGGCATAAGGTGCTTTGGGCAACTAGAAGAAGTCATGAGCGCCTTTCAGAAATTCGACAATTGGTACCTGGTATTAACGTAACCACAGACAATCTTTTGGCTATTAAATCATCTGAGGTAATCATTGTTGCGACGAAAGAGCATAATTTTTTAGACTTTGCATCAGATTTAAAAAACAATCGATCTGGGAAATTTATTATCAGTATGGGGCCAACTTATAGTTTAAAAAAGTTGGGTTCTATTTTTGGTTCAGGGAATGCTCGCCTTGTCCCACCGATCGACCCTTTAGAAGATGTTCTGTGTTACAGTCTTGATGAGCATTGTGGGGCTCGGGAAAAAGAAATAATTCAATATATATTTAAAGGTACTTTATGTCAGATTCAAGATTTCCAAATGCCTATGGCTACTAGTTATGTTCTTTTTAGAGTTTTGCTCAATTCCTTTTTTGAGCCATTGCAAAATGCTGGAAAAAAGGTTGGCTTCGATGAAGAATTTATTCAGCGTATTGTTGGGAAGATGCTTATTTCTGCAGGTCAGGAGATTGAATTGGGAATAAGTTCTAGACAAAGACTTGAGCAAGCGAGTGGAGGTTTTAATGAGAAGAGCTTTACATTGAATTTGTATAATGATCTCAAGCCTCTTCAAAATCAGTTTGAAAAACTCTTTAATCAAACTTATTCTCAGTTAAAGAACTTAGAACAATAAATTTTATGAAAACCTGCTCGCAATGTCAATCATCGTTTGAGGTGAGGGAGGAGGATCGAGCGTTTTATCAGCGTATGGATGTTCAAGAACCTACTTTGTGTTCCAATTGCAGGCAGCGTCGGCGGGCGATGTTTAGAAATGAGTTGAATTTTTATCGTCGGAGGTGTGATTTTTCGGGGGCTGATCTGATTTCGATGTATCGTCCAGAAATCCCTGTTACGGTTTACTCGCCAAAAGTTTGGTGGTCAGATCAGTGGAATCCCATGGATTATGGGGTTGATTTTGATTTTTCAAAATCCTTTTTTGAACAATTTCAAGCTTTGAGAAAGCGAGTGCCTCGTCTTTCACTTTATGGAAAAAACAATGAAAATAGTGATTACACGAACCATACGGACCATGCGAAAAATTGTTACATGTGTGCTGATGTGGGCTTTTCGGAAGACTGTTTCTATTCTAAATGGATTATCGATTGTCGAGATTTAGTAGATTCCTATCAGTTAGAAAAATCGGAACGTTGTTATGGCTCTTTTTACTCGGTGGGTGCCTACGATTCTAAGTTTATTTACCTGGCTGATAACAGTCAAAATGCTGATTTTCTTTACAATTGTAAGTCTGTTAAAAATGCTTTGATGTGTTGGAATTTGAGGCAAAAAGAGTACTACATTGAAAATAAATCTTACTCTAAAGAGGCTTATTTAAAAGCTTTGGAATCTTATGACACTGGTTCTTACAAAAAGTTAGAATCCTACAAAGATCGCTATGCTAGCTTGGTTCGCCAGGCGATTCGTAAGCCTGCTGAAATCATTAATTCGGAAAATTGTACGGGTGATTATGTTTATCATTCTAAAAATGTTTATGACTCATTTGGTGTGATTGAGTCTCAAGATTCTCGCTATTGCTATGATTCAGGTCATTTAAAAGATTGTTATGACACTTACGAGTCGGCTTTTGATTGTGAACTTCAGTACGAATCCTATGCTTGTAATCGAGGTAAATTTTTGATGGGTTGTATGGTTTGCTACGACGTGAGTGACCTTTTTTATTCTGAAATGTGCCACAATTCATCCGATTTATTTGGTTGCATCGGTTTGCGTTATAAAAAATATTGCATCCTTAATAAACAATACTCTAAAGAAGCATATGAGGCCTTGCTTCCTAAAATCATTGCGCACTTGAAGCAAACAGGGGAGTGGGGTGAATTCTTTCCCAATGAAATGACTTTTTTTGCTTACAATGAATCTGCTGCGCCTGAGTTTTTTCCGATGACGCAGGAGGCCGTTTTGGGTATGGGTTGGCAGTGGTATGAGGACGAAAAGGAATATCAATTACAGACGTATCAAATTCCCGATCATATTAATGAGGTTTCAGATTCGATTGTTAATGAGGTGTTAGCCTGTGAAAAATGTGACAAGAATTATCGCATCATCACGAAAGAGCTCCAATTTTACCAATCAAACAATTTGCCTATTCCAAGAAGTTGTCCGCTTTGTCGTTATCACGAACGCTTGCAGTGGCGCAATCCTTACCAACTCTTCAATCGCCACTGTGCCAAATGTTCGGCAGAAATCCAGACGAGCTATGCGCCTGATCGCCCCGAGACGGTGTATTGTGAATCGTGTTATTTGAAGGAAGTTTATTAACTTAATTACGAGTTGCTAATTACGAGTTACGAATGTGGTTATCAGAATAGCAGCGTTTTGGCATCCACAATAGATCCACACGAAGTTGGACCCTCGATAGACCCTCAAAAGACCTTCCATAGGCTCTCCACAGAAAAACCGTAACAAATCAATGCTATACTCGTTTTAAATCATAGATATCTTTATCATTAATCCATTTTATTATGGTTAAACAGAATCTTTTTAGCCGCTTGTCGTCTTGGCTGCCTGGGGCAGTATTGGCGTTTGCGGCGGCTTTGGCTTTTATGCCTAACGCACTTGCTGCTCCAACCCTCAATTATACTGAAAAAATCCCTGAGCTTTTTAAGGTGTATGAGGGGGGTGATTACGCGATGAATATTGAACTGACTGAATTCGCTGATGATACGACGGTAGAAGTTTTTATAGAGGGCCCCGTTGATGATCCTGAAAGCAGTAAGTATAAAATTGGTGAATTTGAGTACACTCAAGATGGTGTTCATGAATTCACGTGGGATGGAACTGTCGATGGCGATTATTTATTGCCGGGTGACTATTTGGTGACGGTTTCTGGAGAAGATTTGCAAAACAATCCTCTTGGCCCCTTGGATGGTTCTTTTGAAATGACTGAGGAAACTAACATGACGGTTATTACGCCTCAACCCGATGATGTTCCTGCTGACTTTGCTAGTTTTGAGTACGAATTGGAGACAGCAGTGGGTGCTTGTATTGTTTTTGAGGTGGATGGGGCTGTAGAAAAAACAGAGGGTCCTTTGAGTAGTGGTACTTATTCGTTCAATTGGGGTTCTCCAGGTGAATATGAGTGGTCTTTTATAGCTGATCCTCAGTATTGTGATGGTGATGCCCCTGCTTCGACTGAAGAATTGGCTTCTGGCAAGCTTGTTGTTCTTGATGGCGAAGATGAAATCATCCAAGCGCCTACACTTGGTTTTACAGAAATGCTTGAAGCGACCTATGTCTTGGATTCAGGGAATTATTCGGTTGAAGTTGGCTTAGAAAATTTTGACTCCAATACTACTGTTGAAATGACTTTGACAGGTCCAAAGGAGGGAAATGAACAGAGTTTTGTAGCGGATACCTATCTTTATCAAGACAATGGAACTCATACGTTTTTATGGAATGGGGAAGATGAAAAAGGCCTTCCCGAACCAGGTGAATATACAGTGACTTTTCAAGGAATGTATGGTCAAGATCAAATGACCAATAAACTTGAATACGTTCTTTCTGTTGAAGAAAAAACTGTAGAACCTCCTGTTGAAGAAGAATTTTGTGGGGGTTTCACCGACTTGCCTGGAGATTATGTTTACTGTGATGCTGTCAAAAAAGTGAAGGCTGCTGGCTTGATGACAGGGCAAGATGATGGAACAGGTGCCTTTGATATTGGCCCTTTGAATCGGGCTGAAGCGGTTCAAATTTATGCTCGTTTGGATGCGAATTATGATGAAGTTAATGAGGTTTGTGAAGTGATTTTCCCCGATGTGGTTTGTGATATTTGGTATGGTCCGCTGGTCTATTATAGTCATGAACAAGGGTACGTGACCGGTTATGAGGCACCGGATCCTAAGGCGGGTATGTTTGGCCCTGGGGATGATCAAATTCAGCCTCAAGGTTTTGTTTTGCTCTCTCGGGTTTTGGACGTGGATTACCCCCATCAACAAGCGTCCTTCGGAGGTAAAATTTCTGGTTCTGAATGGTATAGTGGGGCTTATGCCTGGGCCGAAATGCTAGAGCTTTTGCCTGCTGATGAGATCGACTTGAATAGCTCATTTACTCGCGAGGATATGGCTCGCGTGTTGGCTAAGTTGATTGATATGAATTTGATTCAATAGTTTTTTGTTGGATTGTTGTTTTAATTTTTTGCCCAACCTGAAGGCGAGGTTCCGGAACCTCGCCTTCTTTGGAAATGAAAATGGTAGGTTATCACGCTTGGACTTGATCCAAGAGTCGTCTGTATTTGGAGTCTCTGGATTCAGACGATTCCCCCGCCGTGGCGGGGGAATGATAACAGTCACTTAGGTATATACTTTGGATTGAGGTGGGTATATACTTTCTTAGAGCTGGTAGCTATTAGCTGTTAGCTGGTAGACTAGTCGGTATTTGGAATAACTTAAATTAGCTCTTACTTAAGATAAATAGAGAATTTTACTAACTGAATTTAACTCCCAGCTACAAGCTCCTAGCTTCCAGCTTTTTTTGGAGGGTAGGTATATAGTTGAAGAGAGGGTTAGTATATACTTTATTCACGCTATCCTCAATTTCACTCCTCTGTTAGAATCTTTACATGAAGACATGCGCTCAATGCCAATCATCGTTTGAGGTGACGGAGGGGGATCGTCAGTTTTATGATCGGATTAGTCCTGTTTTTGGAGGTCAAACGTATCCTATTCCGGAGCCGACCCTTTGTCCCCAGTGTCGGATGCGACGGCGGATGGTTTGGCGTTCGGAGTTGCATCTTTTTAAGCATAAGAGTGATTTTTCAGGCAAAATGATGCTTTCTTCTTTTCCTCCCGAAGCCCCTTACCGGGTCATCTCCTCCGAAGAGTTTTGGTCGGACGATTGGGATCCTTTGGCGACGGGTCGAGATTTTGATTTCAGTCGGCCTTTTTTTGATCAATTTGCAGAGTTGGTTAAGGATACTCCTTTGATCAGCTTGACGGTGATCAATAATCAAAATAGTGAGTATGTGAATAATGCGGGTTGGAATAAGGATTGTTATCTGGTGGCTGGGGCGAATCGCAATGAGAGTTGTTATTATGGGAACTTTATCAATCACTCCAAAAATATTGTCGATTCTAGTTTTGTTCGAAATTCTGAGTTTTGTTACGAGTGTATTGACTGTACGGATTCCTATAATCTGAAGTATTCAGCGAATTGTACGAATTGCAGTGATTCTTTCTTTTTGTTCAACTGCAAAAATTCTCGTCATTGTTTTGGCTCGGTGAACTTGGTGAATCGAGAGTATGTTTTCATGAATGAGCAACTCTCTAAAGAGGATTATTTTGAAAAACTAAATACACTTGATTTGGATCAGCGGAGTCGTGTTTTGGAGGCCAAGACTTACTTTAAGGAGCATCGTCTTAAATATCCCCATAAATATATGATTGGCGAGATGAATGAAGGTGTTTCAGGGAATGTGGTGTATCATTCCCGGAATGCCTTTGATTGTTATGACGCGTCTGACTTGGAAGATTGTAGGTATTGTGCCTGGTTTCACACGGGTAAAAATTGTATGGATATTTATTCGTGGGGTTATCCAAATACGGAAGAATGCTATGAATGTTTGGAGGTAGGAGACAATAGTCGTCGTGTTTTTTTCAGTGTGACGACTCAAAATTCTGATGAGCTTTTTTATACCTTGAACTGCATGCAGTCAAATTATCTATTTGGTTGTGTGAGCTTGAAGCGATCCAAGTATTGCATTCTCAACAAACAGTATTCCAAAGCGGAATATGAAACCCTGATTCCTAAAATTATCACTCACATGCAAGAAACGGGCGAATGGGGGGAATTTTTTCCCATGTGGGTGTCTCCTTTGGCCTATAATCAAACGATTGCGATTGACTACTTTCCTCTTAAAAAGGATGAGGTTTTGGCCTTGAGGGCTAAATGGAATGAAGGAGCGCCGATCACTTCTCCTGCGCTAACAGTTGAGATTTCAGATTCTATTCATGAGGTGGAGAATTCTATTTGTGATCAAATTTTGACTTGTGCGGAATGTCGTCGGCCTTATAAAATCATTCCTCAAGAATTCCAGTTTTATAAAACTCAGACTATTCCTGTACCCGACCGTTGTTTTCAATGTCGTCATCAATCTCGGCTCAAAGCTCGAAATCCACGCCGGTTATGGGATCGGAATTGTGCTAAGTGCTCGGCTGAAATTCAGACTAGCTATGCGCCGTATCGACCGGAGCTGGTATACTGTGAAGCGTGTTATTTGGAGGAAGTTTATTAGATACCTCCTCCAGCTCCTCCGAAGGAGGAGTGCAAAAGAACTTCATTACTTCTTTAATTTTGCACCTCCCCTTTGGGGAGGCTGGGAGAGGTCCCTAAATAACTATTTATGAAAACCTGCCTACAATGTCAATCATCGTTTGAGGTGACGGAGAGGGATCGAGAGTTGCTGAAGCAAGTGAGTCCCCAGTATGGAGGCCAGACCTATTTAATTCCGGAGCCAACGTTGTGCTGGAAATGCAAGTTGCAGAATCGTTTGAGTTTTCGAAATGAGCGGAGTTTGTATCGGCGTCAGTGTGATTTTTCGGGCAAGGATATTGTTTCGATTTACTCTCCTGATAAGCCGTACAAGGTTTATCATCAAGATATTTGGTGGTCTGATCAATGGGATCCCCTAGAATATGGTCGAGACTTTGATTTTAATCGACCTTTTTTTGAGCAGTTTGACGAGTTGTTACACGAGGTGCCGCTGATGGCGCTTTGGTTGATCAATCCTCAAAATGCCGAGTTTAACAATGCAGGATTTGGCTTAAAGGATTCCTACATGAGTATTTGTTCTGACATGGGTGAGCAGCTTTTGTATTGTTATGGCGTGGATCATTCCAATCATGTGCTTGATTCCGCGGTGATTAAAGATAGCGAGTTGGTTTATGAATGCGTGGATGGTGAAAAACTTTATCATTGCTATTTTTCTCAGTATCTTAGCAACTGTAGTGATGTGTATTTTTCTTATGATCTGACGGGTTGTCGGCATTGTTTTGGATGCGTGAATTTAAAAAATAAAGAGTACCACATCTTCAATGAACCCGTGACAAAAGAGGAGTGGGATCAGAAAATGGCTGAATTTAAGTTCACCTCTAAATCGATTGCAGAGAACATGAGCAAGTTGGATACCTTGAAGCAATCCCTCCCACTTCGTTCGAACATGATCATTAATTGTGAAAATGTGGTGGGGGATAACCTGTATCATTCCAAGAACATGGAAAACTGTTATGACGCCCGTAAATCCGAGGATTGTAAGAATGTATTTTATAGTCCTTGGGGCACTAAGCATGCTTTGGATTGTTATGCGGTGGGTGAGTTGTCTTGGGCCTATGAATTGATGGGGGGTGGGGTTGGCACCAATAAATCTGCTTTTGTGATGAATTATGCGAATGGTCCAGTTTCGACCTATTATTCCACTTACATGCTCAATGGCACCTCGGATTGTTTTGGTTCGGTAAGTTTAAAGAAGGCACGCTATTGTATTTTGAATAAACAATATTCTAAACAGGAGTACGAAGCCCTTGTTCCTAAAATAATTGAGCACATGAAAGAAACAGGGGATTGGGGTCAGTTTTTTCCATCGTCGATGTCCTTGTTTGGATACAACGAAACCAAGGCTCAGGAATTTTTTCCCTTGAGTCGTGAACAAGCTCTTGAGAAGGACTATTTATGGTCCGATTATGAACGTCCTCAGCCGATCGCTCAAAAGCAAATTCAGGGGTCGGACCTCCCTGATTCCATCGAATCTGTTCCGGATGACATTTTGAATTGGGTGATTGCTTGCGAGGATTCGGGGGAGCTTTATAAAATCACGCGTTTGGAATTGAATTTGTATCGTAAGCTGGGCTTGCCGATTCCTCGAAAGGCGCCAAATTTACGCTATATGAATCGGCTCAGTCGTCGTCATCCGATTTTTTTATGGGACCGTACTTGTGATCAGTGCCATAAGAACATTAAATCAACGTATGCTCCGGATGCTAAAGAGACAGTTTATTGTGAGAGTTGTTATTTGAAGGAGGTTTATTGATCCGAATGGGTTGCGGATAGGATGCGAATGGTTTTTTTAGAGCTGTTAGCTGCTAGCTATTAGCTGTTAGATTGATCGGTATTTTAGAATTACTTCATTCCCCCCCTTCACCCCCTCCTCATATGAGGAGGGGGAAGGATTTGAGCTTGAGACAAGGTGGTAAGGAGGAGGTCCTGAATAAAAGTTGAAATGATCCCTGAAGGCGAGGAAACGTTTCCTCGCCTTCATTGAAAAATAAGAAAACGGTTGTCACTCTTGGATCAAGCCTGCCTGGCGGCAGGCAGGCTTGATCCAAGAGTCGTCTGTATTCGGAGAAACAGTATTGAGACGATTCCATGGTCAAGCCATGGAATGACAATTGTGTACTTAGGTATATACTTCGAGTTAGGGTGAGTATATACTTTATTCTTAGTTACGAATTACTAATTACGAATTACGAGTTTATTTTTTGAGCGTTTAGCGGTCAGCGTATAGCGTTTAGCTCTATTCTAAGATCTATTTTAGCTAGTCGCTATTCGCTACTCGCTTATCGCTTGTTGAAAAAGGTATTGAGATGGTGCCCAGCATTTCACAGAGGATAGGTATATAGTTGGGGAGAGGATGAGTATATACTTCACCGTGCTACGAAGGCGGTGGCGCCAAGCCAGGCAAGGTCAAAAAAGGATTTCATGCTTTCGGCGAAGGTGGGGCTTTCGAGGATGAGTCCGATCAGTTCATCTTTATTGAGAGAGATAATGCCCACTTTGTTTCCGTAGATGGCGATTTCGTTTTGGAAGTTGAATTCTTTGGGGTTGACCATCAAAATTTCCAATAAGTTGGGATCATATTGTTTGGGATAATAAGCATCGATCATGTCGACCCCTTCTTCGGTGGCGGGTGCGATGTAGCGGGTTTTGATTCTATATTTTACTTTTTTTTGACAAAATTGACGAAAATAGTTGGGGAAGAGTTCACTTAGACCTTTTAAACTGGTGTAACCCAATACTTCGTCTTTTGTTTTTAGGATGTCCTCAAAAATACTTTTGACGCCTTCTTCTCCTTCGTAAAATCGAATTTTGGGTTTGGAAGCCATGGTGCTGGCCATGGCGAGGAGTTGCGGGATGAGGTCATTGGCCCGTTGTACTTTTTCTTCGGCCATTTGCTTGAAACGTTTGGGGTCTTCGGCGGTAAAGTGGAGTACTTTTCCCCTTCGGTAAGAACTCACTAGTCCCTTTTTAACGAGATTGTCTAGAGTGTGATAGCAAGAGGATCGATTGACTTTGGCTCGCCGGGCAATGGCGCTTACGAACGCGTTGCCCAGCTCTAAAACAGACAAGTATACTTTCGCTTCTTCTTTGGTTAATCCTAAATTTGTAAGCTCCTCATTAACGATCATTTTTTGAGTTGAGTTATTGTTGTTGAATGGATTCAACAGATATTATATCATAATCCTTAAATGGCTTAAATTAAATATATAATTGGTATTATAGGACCCTTTTATTGTCGAATTAATTGGACAAAAACTTGACGGCCCGCTGGCGAACTGATAGCTTATTAGTTTAGACTTAAAATCTTAAAATGCTTGCCATGAAAACTTGTGAACGATGCCAAAATTCTTTCCAAATTCATGACGATGAGAGGGAATTTCTAAAAAAGATGGATTTCCAATTTGGGAATCAAACGTTTCGCATCCCTGAACCTGTGCTTTGTCCTGATTGTCGTTCACAGCAACGAGTGAGTCATCGAAATGAACAAAATTTCTATCAGAATAAATCGGCAATGTCTGGTAAGCAGCTTATTTCTATTTACGCTCCCGATGTTTCTTGGGGAAGTGACTATAAAGTTTTTACAAAAGAGGAGTGGAATAGTGACGACTGGGATCCTCTTGAATATGGTCGCGATTTTGATTTCAATCGGCCTTTTTTCGAGCAATTTGAAGAGCTTCAGCGTGTTGTTCCCAAGATTAATTTAGTGGCAGTTGATAATGAAAATAGTCCTTATGTAACGGGGGTGGCTTATTCCAAAAATTGTCATGTGCTTAATTCTTCTGAATATTGTGAGGATTGCTATTATGGTAAGCTCCTCCAAAAATGTAAGAATGCTGTAGATTGTACTTATCTTTATGATAGCGAGCGTTGTTATGAGTGCTTTAGCGTCTATAATAGTTACAACTGTGTTCATCTTTCATACAGCTCTAACTGCTCGGATTGTTATTTTTCAGAGAACCTCATCAATTGTAAAAATTGCTTCCTTTGTACTAATTTGAAGGATAAGGAATACTACTTTATGAATGAGCCCCTGGATAAGGTTGAATATGAGCGTCGGGTGGCTGAATTCATGGGTTCTCATCGGAATTTTGAAAAAGCTAAATCGATTTTGGAGGACTTGCGCAAGAAGCGGATTCACAAATATGCCAATATCACGACTTGTGAAAATTCGACGGGTGACTTTTTACAGAATTCTAAAAATTGTTTGGATTCTTATGATGTGAATGACAGTCAGGATTGTCGCTATATCCAAGTTGGAGTTCAGCTGAAAGACGTTTATGATTGTTCCAACATGTATATTAAGCCTGAGCTTTGTTACCAAGTGATGGGAGTTCTTGAGACCTATCATGTGGCTTTTTCATTGTATACTTTCCACAGTCAAAATGTTTTATATTCGGATCAAATTTATAGCTCGAATAATCTTTTTGGCTGCGTAGGGCTTCGACGTAAGGAGTATTGTGTTTTCAACAAGCAATATACTAAAGAAGAGTATAATGAAGTGGTACCCAAAATTATAGAACACATGAAAAAAACAGGCGAATGGGGTCAGTTTTTTCCTCCAGAAATTGCTTTGGTTGGTTATAATGATTCCTTAGCTTCAGAATACTTTCCGCTAGCTAAGGAAGAAGTTGAATCTCATGGTTGGCGTTGGCATGACGATACTTCTTTTTCTGAATATAAGGGTCCTGAATGTGAGATTCCGGATCATATTGATGAGGTGACGGATGACATTTGTCAGAAGATTTTAAAATGTGAGCAGTCGGGTCGGTTTTATAAAATCATCCCCCAAGAACTTCGTTTTTATCGGGACATGAAATTGCCCATTCCTCATCTCTCCCCTGATCAGCGTCACAAAAATCGAATGAGTCTTCGTAATCCTCGAAAATTGTATGATCGCCAATGTGATCAGTGTAGTGCTGAGGTTCAGTCGACGTATTCACCGGATCGTTCAGAAACGATTTATTGTGAGAATTGCTATTTGAAGGAGATTTATTGATCTCTATTGTGGGTCTACCTCGTGAAGGTCTATTGTGGATGCGAGGGTACTGTTTTCTGATGACCACGATAGAACCACGAAAGACCCTCCATAGACCTACTAAATAAATTATTAGTTTAACTGAATTGACCATGAGATTATTGCCCACCCTTTTTGCTACAAGTTTAGCTTTAAGTAGTTGCCCTAAATCTAAAAATTCTGAACCTGCTGATACTCATTCCCAATGTATTGAAACAAGTCGAGAAAAAATCATGAGGGTTGATCAGAATAAAGGTCGTTTAACTCGAACAAAATATTCTCGCTTAAATCATCCTACTGACGTTAAAACATATACTGATTTTAACTAGTATTTTTTTTATGAAAACCTGTTCTCAATGTCACTCATCGTTTGAAATTTTTCCTGAAGATCGGGCGTTTTATGAAAAAATGGAGGTGCCCGAGCCGACATTTTGTCCACTTTGCCGGATGCAACGACGATTGAGTTACCGCAGTGAGCGGTTTTTGTATCATCGTAAGTGTGATCTAACGGGTAAGCAGATTATTTCGACCTATCCCCATGATTCGAAGTGGCCTGTTTATAATATTGATGATTGGTGGGGAGACCAATGGGATCCGATGGATTACGGGCGTGATTTTGATTTCACGCGTCCTTTTTTTGAGCAGTTTTTTGAACTCCGTAATCAAGTGCCCCGTTTAGCTCTTATTCAACAAAAACCGATGGAAAATAGTGATTATTGCAATGCGGCGAGCTTGAATAAGAATTGCTACTTGGTTTTTTCAACGAACCGTTGTGAGGATTGCTATTATGGATCCTGGGTGAATCAATGTCGTAATGTAGTTGATGCATTGAATATCAATACATCAGAGCTTTGTTATGAGTGTGTTGGTTGCAGTGATTGTTATAATGTTAAATACTCTATTGATTCAAATAATTGTAAAAATTCTGCTTTCTTGAGAGCATGTTCGGGTTGTTCGGATTGTTTTGGTTGTAGCAATTTAATTAATAAACAGTATTATATTTTTAATAAAGCTCATACAAAAGAACAGTACGAAGCCTTTATGAAAGAGGTAGATTTGGGAAGCTATGAAGTGGTCGAAAAAATTAAAGCCAGACTAGATGATGAGCTTTTGGATTTGATTGTTAAGGCTTTTCAAGGTGTTAATAATGAAAACTCTGTTGGTAATTATTTACGTCAGTGCAAAGACTGTTACTCGTGTTTTGAGTGTGATAACTCAGAATCCCTTCGATATTGTTATTGTTTGGAGGGGGTGAATCATTGTATGGATTACAGCTATTGGGGTGTGGGGGCTAGTTGGGTTTATGAAACTCAAGCTTCTGGATATCAGGTGAACAATATTCGTTTTTGTAATTTGAGTTGGAATAATTGTAGTAACCTAACATATTGTGATCATTGTCATCATACTCAAGATTCCTTCGGTTGCGTTGGCCTTCGCAATAAACAGTATTGCATTTTGAATAAACAATACTCCAAAGAAGAATACGGAGTCTTGGTTCCCAAAATCATTGAACACATGAAGTCCACGGGTGAATGGGGGGAGTTTTTTCCTACCAAGGATAGTATTTATGCCTACAACGAAACTTTGGCTTATGAGCAAATCCCGCTTTCCAAAGAAGAGGTTTTAGAGCGTGGTTGGCAGTGGCGCGATGAACAGGAAACGATGAGCTATAAGGGGCCCAAGGTTGTGATTCCTGATCATATAAAAGAGGTCGAAGATTCCATTGTAAGCGAGATTCTGATTTCTGAAAAATCGGGCAAGCCTTATAAAATAATTCCTCAAGAACTTAAATTTTACCGTGAAAACAATATTCCTATTCCTCGATTAACCCCTGATGAGCGCCATTGGGAGCGTCTCAAAAAACGTAACCCTCGGGTTTTATTCGATCGAAACTGTGAAAAATGCGATAAAGCGATTCAGACCACTTATGCGCCTGATCGGCCTGAGAAGGTGTATTGTGAGAGTTGCTATTTGAAGGAAGTCTACTAATCTCTATTGTGAGTCCACTTCCGTGGCTCTATTGTGGTTGTACAAAATACTGCTATTTTGATGAATTACGATAGACCCTCAAAAGACCTTCAATGGCTACGATTGTTTACCTTCCCATTTTCCACGCCCACTCGAACATGGCTCGGTAGGTTTTGGCAATTTCCTCACTTTCAATCACGATGGCAAAAATATGGTTTTTGAGGGAGAAGATGACGAGTTTGTTTTCGTAGATCACGTTGTCGGTGAATCCGAATTCAAATTCATTGCTTAAATGACGCAGTTGATACCCCTTTTTGTATTCTTTTTTAAAATTTTTTGACCATTGATTGGTGGTTTTACTTCTGTAGTGTAGTTCTCGAATTTTAATGGTTTTGAGTTTTGAAATGGATTCTTTAAAGTTGTTCATCACCTCTGGAACTTCTTTATGAATGGCATCCACATTGGCAAAAAACAAGGCTTCCGCTCCGTTTTTTAGAGCGCTGAACATGTCTTTGTATACCAGATTCATGCCCGCTTTGTTTTCGAAGACTTGAATCCTGGGTTTACTTTTACTTTGGTGATAAAGGGCTAAAAGATCCGGCAGGCTATCTTCCATCTGGCGTTTTTGATCCTGAGCGATTTCGACCAATCGATTGGGATGGATGGCAGCGTATTTTTTACGTTTTCCAATGAGGGTTTCAGATACCAATCCTTTTTGAATGAGATCTTCGATGACCAGATAGGCGGTGGGCCGTTTGATTTGACTGATACGAGCAATATCGGTCATTGAGACTTCCCCAATTTCAAGTAGTTTTAAATAGACTGTTCTTTCTTTTTGGTCTAGGCCAATGTTTTTTAAGCTGGCTTCTATGTTCATGTTTTGAGTTTATCTCATTTCTTTAAAAGTGTCAATTATTATGACGAATTTTTTATTTAAATTTTATTTTGCTTTATTAATAATATTAATTATAATTTTAATATGTAAAAAATATTGACAATAAATATATTATTTGCTATTATCTATTCCTGAATTTAATAGAAATTATTATGGGTTTGAAGAAAGATATTTTAGAAGCCCCCTCTGCCTCCCCCGAATAAAGTTCCCCCTCCTTGCAGGAGGAGGGGGCTAGGGGGTGGTTCTTGTTGGAAAATTAATAACTCACTTATTACTCATTTTTATTTACATAATCGGTCTGAGCTCAAACAAAGGCGTAAGGATTTGAGAAATAATGCTACCCATCCCGAATCTTTGCTTTGGGATCGTTTGAAATCTAAGCAATTAAATGGGCTAAAATTTAGACGTCAGCATAGTATTGGTCACTATGTTTTGGATTTTTATTGTCCTCAATATAAATTGGCTATTGAGCTTGATGGGCCATCTCATTTTTCTTCGAATGCTAAAAGATATGATAGAGTTCGTCAGGAATATATTGAAGATTGTGATATCCATTTTTTACGATTTACAAATCAAGAGATTTTTGAAAATTTGGAGTCCGTTCTAGAGAAAATTACTGAATTTATTCACTCTAATTAAAACCACCCCAAACCCCTCCTCCTATGAGGAGGGGTTAAATTATTAATAAGCTTCCCCATGAAAACTTGCCCACAATGCCAAAATATTTTTTCCATTCGCGATGAAGATCGTCAATTTTATGATCAAGTGAGCCCTGTGATTGGGGGGCAAAAGTATTCAATTCCTGAACCGACTCATTGTCCTGATTGTCGACATCAGCGGCGTTTGGCCTTTCGCAATGAGCGTCATTTGTACTGGCGCACTTGCGATGGAACGGGGAAGCGTATCCTTTCTGTCTTTCTTCAAGACGCTCCTTTTAAGGTTTACGATGTTGATCATTGGTATTCGGATGCTTGGGATCCCTTGGAATATGGTCGCGACTTTGATTTTACACGTCCTTTTTTTGAGCAGTTTCGGGAATTGATGGAGTCCGTTCCTCAACTTTCTCGCTCCGTGGTTTCTAATACAAATTGTGATTACGTGAATCAGTGTGGATGGTGTAAAAATTGCTATTTGATTTTTGAAGCTAATGACAATGAAGACTGTCTTTATGCGAATTATATTACCCATTCCAAATCGTCTGTGGATGCGCTGATGCTTCATTATTCTGAACTGTGCTACGAATCGGTGGATGTTCAAAAGGGTTATAATCTCAAGTATTGTCTGGACAGTTCAAATTGTTCGGACAGTTGGTTTCTTAAAAATTGTATTGGATCTCGAGATTGCTTTGGGGGCGTCAATCTTAAAAACAAGCAGTATTGTTTTTTTAATGAGCAGCTTACCAAAGAGGAATACGAAAAGCGGATGGCCGACATTGATCTTTCTGATCGCGAGGTGATTCAATCTTATTTTGAAAAATTTAAAGCCTTTCAAAAGGAGCATCCTGTGAAAGCCCTCAATGGAGTGAGCAATGAAAATTCAACCGGGAATTATTTGGTGAATACTCAAAATTGTTATGATTGTTTTGATGTGACGAACGCTCAAGATTCAGCGTATGTGGGTTATGGAAATAATCTCAAAAAAGTTTATGACATGACGGTTTTTGGGGCCTCTGGGGTAGAGTTTTGTTACGAGGTACACGAAGTGGGGGATAAGGTGAATAATACTTTATTTGCGGATCAGTGTTGGTCGGATTGTTACAACGTTCTTTATTCTAAATTGTGCTTGAACAATTCTCATGATCTTTTTGGTTGTGTGGGTTTGAAGAAAAAGCAGTATTGTATTTTGAATAAGCAATACTCCAAAGAAGAATACGAAGTCTTGGTTCCCAAAATCATTGAACACATGAAAAAAACAGGGGAGTGGGGTGAGTTTTTTCCCGTTCATCTCTCTCCATTTGCTTATAATGAAACCCTGGGGAATGAATATTATCCTTTGGATAAGGATGAGGTTGAATCGAGGGGGTGGCGTTGGCGAGATGTTACAATTGAAATGCCAGATGTTGAAAAGAAAATCGAAGCCCATCAATTGCCAGATCGAATTGAAGAAGTTCCCGATGACATTTTGAATTGGGCGATTTTGTGTGAGGTGACGGGGCAGCCGTTCCGGATCACTAAAAAGGAGCTCGATTTTTATCGCCGTCAAAAACTCCCTATTCCTCGACGCCATTCTGACCAACGTCACAAAGATCGTTTTGCGTTAAGATCCCCCCGTCATTTGCATGATCGATCTTGTGATGAGTGTGGCACCGCCATTCGAAGTTCTCATTCGCCTGATTCAGGTCAGACGGTTTACTGTGAAACATGCTTCCATCGTTTGGTCTATTGATGGATCTTATTTCTTCGTTTCTTCTTTTATTTCTTCTTCGATCACTCCTTCTAGGATGAGCATTGCCAAATAGGCGGCGGCATTAATATGTCTATGTTTTCTATTTGGACTTAGAGTCGAGCCTAGGTCGTGATTTAGTTCGAAATACAATTCTGCTTCTTTTCTTTGCTTCCGTTTTTTTTCAATCTCATCTTTAGTTAAATTTAGTTTTTCAAAATACTCAAAATCATATATAAAAAGTTCTAGCTGAGGCCCCGCCTCTCTTTTATTTACTTTAAAAGCTACGCCGTGCGTGTCTGTATTTTGACGGCCGTTTTCAAATATGGCTTTTTCCATTAGTTTCCCCGCCCTTTTTCTAACTCGCTTGTACTTTATCCTCACGTAATCTTCAAATGTTAATTCAGGTGTTCTTTTTAGCAGAGCGAAAAACTTCCCTAGGCGGCCGGGCTCTCTTATCCTAAGTGCTTTTTTCACTCGTTCATCATTTAAGTATCTTTTTGCCAGCTCCTTAACTTTTTGATATTCCTTTTCATATTCTTTTTTGTGATTAGTAACTTCGGCTATAAACTCTTCTTTTGCCACCTCTTCATTCTCTATTAGATCTTCTTCATATTCAAATACGGTGAATTGAAATCCATCAGGATAGGTGACAACAGCTACTGGTTTTTCCCAACTTAACTTTATTTCCTCTTTATCAATTCCTTCGTTTTTTTCAAAATGTTGAGCTACTTTAAACTCTTCTAATGAGCTAAGTCCAGGTTGATGACCTCTTTTTTTGGTGTGTGCGTGTCTGGCTGTTTTTTTCTCTTTTAATATGTATTTTGACTCACCTACATCAACTTTGTAAACACGGTCTTTAGATTGTACCCTTTTTTTCCAACGATGAGGTTTTAATAATTCTTCTCTTTTAGCCGGATCATCTGTGTTTAGGCTTATTAATATCCCGCTGGGGAGCTCAATTTCTCTTCCTGTTGTACTTCTAACATTTTCTTCTTCCTGTATTAACTCTGCACTCAATGCTAGCATTTTGACATCTCTGGCAAAACTATAACGTTGGGCGATCATAATTCTTTCAGCATGAGTTATTCCTTTATCAAACGCCCCTAAACTTCCTAGGTCCTCTATTCTCTCTCTTAAGCCTTCTCCTTTTCGTTCCATCTCATCTCTTTCAAATGCTATTTTCTCTGCAAGGTCAGTATGAGTTTTTGCATGTTTGATGTCTGGGGAAATCAATTCATCTGGGACTGCTTCGAGGTCTAGATAGGAGCCTAAAATTCCTTTGAATCTATCTCTTAGCTTTCCAATGCGTTGATTGTGTAAATGCTTTAAAAATTCACCAGGCAGTGTTTCGCTTACGGGGGTATCGACAAAGTCAGCAACCTCCTTTCTCGTTTTACCATTTTTAATCACCTCGCGCCGAATTGCCTCAGTAACCAATTTCCATTCTCTTTCGATTTCTTTGACGGATTTCCCCACTCTTTCTATGATTGGAGTTCTAGTTTTGATGTGTTCAAATCCTACTATTCCCATTTTAAAATTTGATAGAATTCTTATTCTTTCTATTATAGCATATTTCCCTTTTAAAATAAAGCCTCTTGGCTTTTTATTAGTCCTTTTCTGGCTAAATCTAGTCTAAATTGTTCCACATCTCCTCAAAATAGATTCGAAATGTATCGGCGACGGCTTTACTTTCGATGATGATGCCTGAAGGATAGCCTCCCTCCATGTTGGTGTAGGCGACTTTATTGGACCAGCACAGGGTGTCTGTTGGGAAGGTGCCTTTTGATTTTTTCCAGATTTTATATTGGTGTTTAGTGGGTCCATTTTTGTAGGCTTTTATGATTCGTTCAGTCATTTTGGATTCGGTCATGATGTCCCGCTTAAAGAGTCCTAGCATGTTTAAGTAGACGTTATTCTCTAGAAATCCTGGGTATGTTTTTTCTAGTTCTTCGGTCGGCCAGATGGTGATTACTTTGCGATTGCATTTTTCTGCATTCATCAAATCCTTTCGTATTTCTTCGTAGACCCTTATCATTCCATCCACTCCTTCATAAAAACGAACTTTTGTTTTTTGGGAGGTTCCCATTTTTAAATTTTCAAAGGCACTGGCTGCTTTTTCAAACTCTTTTTCGGTCTTCTCCCATTGCCGTTTTTTTTGATTGATGTAGGCAATGAGTCCTGAATGTCCCAGTGCTTCATAGTGTTTGACGCCTGACTTTTCAAATTCTGTGATCAGTCCTTTTTCTAATAGGCTTTCGGTTAAGTCGTAAATATGAGTTCGGGTGATGTCTGTTTCTTTAGCAATGGTTTTAACGGCGGCTGGGCCCATTTTATAGATCGCCAAGAATACGGCAATTTCTTTTTCTTGGAGATTTAATCGGGATAGTAATGTTTTGAGCATTTTTGTAAATTATTTTCGACAGTTAAATTATATATTTTAATTTTTTGTTTGTAAATAAATATTTTTTTGTAAATTATTCTTGACAAATATTTAAAACTCTATTAGATTATTCCTGTTACTTTGTTTAGTATTTTTTTCATTTCGACCGGAGCAACGCGAAGTGGAGAAATCTCTACTTCATTCATACCGTCTCGTGACTAGTAGAGATTTCTCGACAGGCTCGAAATGAAAAGTAATTGAATTGAAATGAAACGTATTTATTCCTAATTAGGTCTCATGAAAACTTGCCTAGAATGCGATTTGTTATTTGAAATTACTGATACGGACCGTGCTTTTTATCAAAAAATGGAGGTGCCTGGACCACATCTTTGTCCGCCTTGTCGTCAACAACGTCGAGCGGCGTGGGCCAATCAAACCAATCTATACAAGCGCAAATGTGATGCGACCGGTGAGATGATTGTGTCTCATTATCATCCCGATGCGCCGGTTAAAGTTTACTCCAGAAAGGCTTTTATCAATGATGATTTCGATGCGACTGAGTATGATCGGGATTTTGATTTTGAGAGACCTTTCTTTGAGCAGTGGGCCGAGCTGTCCGCTGAAGTTCCTAGGCCTGCCCTTCATGGGGCCTTGGAATTCAATGAAAATTCTGACTATGTTAACTATGCTGGTTTCAACAAGGATTGTTATATGATTTTTGATGCGGATTACAATGAATCTTGCTACTACTCGGTTGGATTGAATAAAAGTAAAATGAGTGCTGATCTTTTGCGTAGCAAGGAATGTGAACTTTGCTATGAGTGTGTGGATTGCTTTCGTTCATACCGTCTCCTTTATTCCCAGGATTGTGATAATTGTAGCGATAGTGCTTTCCTTAAAAATTGTGTGGGCGTGAGGAACTCATTCATGTGTAGCAATTTAAAAAATAAAGAATATTATATTTTCAACAAGCCTTATGATAAAGAAACTTATGAACGTTTGATGAATTCCTTGTCCGATCAGAATGAATTGGCTAAGTATCTTAAGGATTGGGAGGCGTTTAAATTGAACTATCCTCAAAAATATACGCATGGGGTGCAAAATGAAAACGTCATTGGTGATTATTTGATCAATTCCAAGGACACTGAGTATGGTTATGATGCGATGGAGCTTTGGAATTGTAAGTACATTTATCGTTCTTTTGGTGATGTGAAAGATTCCATGGATTGCGATGAGATTGGCACGGGTGCAGAGCTCCTTTATGAATGTTCAATGAGTGGCTTCAATTTTCAAAATAGCCGGTTCAATACGCATTGTTGGAACCAAATTTCTGACTTGGACTATAGTGTTTATTGCAACAGCTCTAAGTACTTATTTGCTTGTATTAGTCTCAATCGAAAAGAATATTGCATCCTGAATAAACAGTATACAAAGGAGGAGTATGAACGTTTGGTGCCTAAAATCATTGAGCATATGAAGCGTACAGGGGAGTGGGGAGAATTTTTCCCGGTCGAGCTTTCTGATCAATGTTATAACGAAACCATTGCTCAAGAAGATCAACCTTTGAGTAAAGAGGAGGTGCTAAGGAGAGGATGGAAATGGAGAGATAAAGACGATAAAGAATATTCTCCTGCGACTGCTCAAATTCCTGAGGATTCTAGAAATGCCGAGATTTCGATATGCCAGGAGGTCTTTGCTTGTGAGGGGTGTGGTAAGAATTATAAGCTCATTGAGCAAGAATTTAAGTTGTATAAGACTTTGGGTGTTCCTATGCCAAGACACTGTTTTCATTGCCGGCATCAGTCTCGATTTGCATTGCGCAATCCTCGAATGTTTTTCGATCGACAATGCGACAAGTGTCAGATCTCTATCAATACGACCTACTCGCCTGAAAGGCCTGAGATGGTTTATTGCGAAGCGTGCTATTTGGAGTCGATGCACTAGTTTCTGTTGTGGGACTGCTTCGCGTGGTTCTATTGTGGTCATAAAAATGCTATCATTCTAATAACCACGATAGACCTTCAATAGACCCTCAACAGAAATTTATGATGAAGACTTGTGTTCAATGCAAAACGGCGTTTGATTTTTCTGATAATGATCGGCATTTGCTGGATAAAATGACCTATGTCTTTGCTGGTGAGTCTTTTGAGATTCCTAATCCGACACTCTGTCCTACTTGTGCGTTTCAGAGGCGTTTGCTTTTTCGTTACAATGGTACTTACCATAGGCGCCCATCGGCTTTGTCTGGAAAATCTCTGATCACTATGCATGCGCCATCTAGAAAAGTGACTGTTTATTCTCCTGAAGAATGGTGGTCTGATGCCTGGGATGGCCGAGATTACGGGCGTGATTTTGATTTCAGTCGGTCTTTTTTTGAACAGTTGATTGAACTCTTTGAAGTCGTTCCTCAGATGGCTTTGGTGCAAGATGGCAGTAGTGAGAATTGTATGTTCACCAATTATGGTCATGGGAGCAAGAACTGCTACATGGCTTTGGCCTTTAAATCTGAGGATTGTTACTATGCTGAAACTTTTTATTGCAAAGATGTTGTGGATAGCTTCCATGCCACTCAGTGTGAAAAATCTTATGAAGTTTTGGACTCTCAAAATTGCTACAATGTTAAGTATGTTCAGAATTCACAAGGCTGTAGTGATTCGATGTTTTTGGAGAACTGTGTGAGCTGTAAAAATTGTTTGGGCTGTAAAAATTTACGAAATAAGGAGTACTATATTTTTAATAAGCCCTATTCGAAGGAGGAATATGAAAAAAAGATTTTAGAATATCAATTAGATAGCTATTCTGGCATTCGCGCATTTGAAAAGGAATTTGAGGCTTTTAAGTTGGCCCTTCCTAATCGGTATAATCGTGAGATCAACAGTGAAAATAGTACAGGTGATTTATTGGTGGGAGCAAAGGATTGTCACGATTGTTTTGATGTGATCAATGGCGCTGAGAATTGCCGTGATGCGGCTATTTTTGGTTTGGATGGCCGAGATGTGATGCGCTCTAGTTTTTTTGGAGCTGAGTTGGGTTATGAGATTGATGGTAGCCTTCATGCCTATCATTCGGCATTCATTCATCACAATCGCTACTGTTCTGAATGTTTGTATTCGATGTATATCTATAGTTGCGAGAATTTATTTGGTTGTATCAGTTTGAAAAATCAAAAATACTGTATTCTCAACAAACAATATTCTAAAGAAGAGTATGAGGTGATGGTTTCTAAAATCATAAAACACATGCAAGAAACCGGCGAGTGGGGGCAGGTTTTTCCGATTGATTTTCCAGCCTTTGCTTATAACGAATCGGAAGCAAAATTTCACTTTCCCCTTTCCAAGGAAGAGGCTATAGCTCAAGGTTTTTTGTGGCTTGAGATTGACCAAACAGTAGAAGCTCAGAAAAAGATTCATGCTAGTCAACTCCCTGAGCGGATTGAAGACACTCCGGATGATATTTTGAATTGGGCGATTGAATGTGAAGCATCGGGTCGACTTTATAAAATCATTCCTCAGGAACTCCGTTTTTACAGAGCTCACCAGATTCCTGTGCCTCATTTTCATCCTGAAGTACGTTATGCCGAACGCTTTGCTAAACGGAATCCATATCGCCTCTGGGACCGTCAGTGCGATAAATGTAACAAAGCCATTCGCACCTCTTTTTCTCCGGATCGGCCCGAGCTGGTATACTGTGAAGCGTGTTATTTGGAGGAGGTTTATTAGATACCTCCTCCAGCTCCTCCGAAGGAGGAGTGCAAAAGAACTTCATTACTTCTTTAATTTTGCACCTCCCCTTTGGGGAGGCTGGGAGAGGTCCCTAAATAACTAATATGAAAACCTGCCTACAATGCCAATCAGCCTTCGAAGTTGCCGACCAAGATCGGAATTTTTACGATCAAGTGAGTCCGGTTTTTAATGGCGTGAAGTACTCCATTCCTGAACCAACGCTTTGTCCGGACTGTCGTCAACAACGTCGTTTGTCGATTGTGAATGAGCGATTTTTTTATCCAGGGACGTGCGGACTCTGTCAAAAGCGTTTGTTGACGGAGCATCCATCCTACAGTGCTAAGACGGTTTATTGTTATGATTGTTGGCTTGGTGATTCTTGGGATGCTCGTGATTATGGTCGTGAAGTGGATTTTACACGTCCCATCTTTGATCAGATCAAAGAATTGTGGTCTGCCGTTCCGGCTCAAAATTTACTGGTTGAAGGGACGAATGTTAATTCTGAATACATCCATTATGCCGGTTATGCTAAAAACTGTTATTTGATCACGCATGCGGATTATTGTGAGGATTGTTATTATGGTTATGGGATCAAGCAGTCTAAATCTTGTGTGGATGGCTTTTATAATTTGGCTTCCGAGCTTTGCTATGACTGTGTGGACGTGAATAAATGTTATGACCTGAAAGGTTCTCAGGATTGTTTTAACTCCAGCTCATCGGCTTTTTTGAAGGATTGTGTGGGGGTTAAGCATTGTTTTTTGTCGGTTGGGCTCCGTAATAAGGAATATTGTTTTCGCAATGAGCAGTTGACTGAAGCGGAGTATAAAAAGCGAATGTCGGAGATTGATTTGGGGTCGCATGAGCAGTATCAGCGTTATAAAAATGAGCTCACGGAACTCGCTAAAAAGTATCCGGTAAAGGCGACGCATGGTCATAATAATGAAAACTCTTCCGGCGATCATTTAACTAATTGTAAAAATGTTCAGGATAGTTTTGATTGCGAAGATGTGGAGGATGGGCGCTTTTTGTATCAGGTGGTGACCGGTGCTAAGAATGATTATGATATTTATCAATATGGGCTCAATTTATCGGAGTCTTATGAATGTTGTATTGCGGGCAATAATTGTTACCATATTCTTTTTTCTCATAATGCGCATGTCAATTGTTCTGACTTAATTTATTGTTGGTTTGTTCAAAATTCTAAAAATTGTTTTGCCTCGGTGAATATGCATCATGCTCAGTATTGTATTTTGAATAAGCAATATACCAAAGAAGAGTACGAGGCGCTAGTGCCGAAAATTATCAAATACATGAAGCAAACGGGGGAGTGGGGTGAGTTTTTTCCAGCGAGTTTTTCACCTTTTGGATATAATAAAACGACGGCCCAACTTTATTTTCCAATGACGAAGGATGAAGTGCTTTCTAGGGGGTGGCAATGGGATGACGAGCTGCTTCCTAAACCTGATTTTGAACGTGTGATTGAAGCTTCTCAACTTCCTGATTCCATTGATGACATTCCCGATGATATTTTGAATTGGGCGATTCGTTGTGAAATTTCTGGTCGCTTGTTTAAATTGATTCCACAGGAACTTAAATTTTATCGCTCACATCGCCTCCCCATTCCTCGCCGTTCTTCCAATCAACGGCATTTGGATCGTTTTGCACTCCGCAATCCTCGTCGCTTTTTGGATCGTCAGTGTGATCAGTGTCACCAAAATATCCGGACGACTTATGGGGCTCATTATCCGGGTAAGGTTTATTGTGAGGAGTGTTATTTGAAGACTGTTTATTGATAGGTATGTATATACTTTTGGTGAGGGTTGGTATATACTTTTTTCGAGCTGATAGCTATTAGCTGTTAGCTGGTAGACTATTCAGTATTCAGAATAACTCGAATTATCTCTTATTTAAGATAAATAAAGGGTTGCATTAACTGAATTTCACTCCCAGCTATCAGCTCCAAGCTCCCAGCTTTTTTCAAAAGGTAGGTATATAGTTGGGGAGAGGGTGAGTATATACTTTATTCACACTATCCCTAATTTAGCTCCTCTGCTAGAATCTTTACATGAAGACTTGCAATCAATGTCAATCATCGTTTGAGGTGACGGAAGAGGATCGACGGTTTTATGAAAAAATCAGTCCAGTTATTGGGGGTCAAACGTTTTTGATTCCTGAGCCTACTCTATGTTCAGATTGTCGTTTGCAGCGCCGTTTGGCTTTTCGTAATGATCACCATTTGTACGAACGGCGATGTGATCAGTCTGGAAAACGGCTGATCTCTATGTATCCCCAAGAAGCTCCCGTGACGGTTTATGATAAGGATATTTGGTGGTCTGATGAATGGGATCCAAAAGATTATGGGCGAGAGTTTGATTTCAATCGGTCTTTTTTTGAGCAATATGGCGAATTGATCTCAGAAGTGCCTCATGCTCACACGGTGATTCTTGATGCGGAAAATAGTCTTTATACTAATTATAATGGCTTTGTTCGCAATTGCTATTTATGCTTTGCAGGGAATCATCTTCAGGATAGCTTGTATTGTTACAATGCTCAGAATTCCAAAGATTGCGTGGACTGTCTTTTTGTTTATGATTCGGAATTGGCTTATGAATCGGTTCATAGCGATCAGCTTTATAACACGGTTTATGCATTGCATTCTAAAAACTGTTCCGACTCAATGTTTATTGAGGGGTGTACCGGGGTGAAGAATTGTTTCATGTCTTTTAATTTGAATAATAAGGAATATTGTATTTTAAATGAGCAGTATTCCAAGGAAGAATATGAAAAGCGGATTGAGTCTTATCAGCTCAATACTTATTTTGGTTTTAAGAGAGCTTTAGATTACTGGTTAGAAGTTCGGAAGAACTATCCTAAACGCTCCAATTATAACTTGATGAGTGAGGATGTGTCTGGGGAGTACATTTTGCAATCTAAAAATTGTCATGAGGCTTATATTGTTGCCAAAGGTTCTCAGGATTCAAAGTATCTTTTTTCTACCTTTCCTGGATTGAAAGATAGTTACGACTGTAGTTTTTCAGGTGAGGATATTTCGTTTTTCTACGAGTGTATGGGGAGTGGGGCGAAGGGAACCGAGAATTTATTTGGAGCTTTGATTTTGGATGGCTGCAGTAATGTGCTTTACTCACAGTTTATGTTCAATTCAAAGAACTGTTTTGGATGTAGTAATATGCGCAATGCTCAATACTGTATTTTGAATAAGCAATATACCAAAGAAGAGTATGAAGTCCTGGTACCTAAAATTATTGAGCACATGGAACGAATGGGGGAATGGGGTGAGTTTTTTCCGATTTCAATGTCGCCTTACGCTTATAATAAGACAGTAGCTTTTGAGCAGTTTCCCCTTAAGAAATCTCAATTGGAACAAAGTGGGTGGAATTGGGAAGATCAGCATATTTCTAATAAAGCTCATGAATCTTACGATATTCCTGACGATATCAATGACGTTTCAAGTGATATTACTTCAGCGGTTTTGACCTGTGAAGGATGTGGTAAATCTTATCGCATTATTCAACAGGAGTATGCCTACTACTTAAAGCGTCAGTTGCCCATTCCTCGTTATTGTTTTGATTGTCGTCACCAAGCTCGATTAACCCTACGCAATACCCGCAAGCTCTATGACCGCCAGTGTGATAAATGTGGTGTGGAGATTCAGACTTCTTACGCTCCTGACCGACCAGAGACAGTGTATTGTGAGAGCTGTTATTTGAAAGAGGTCTACTAGCTTAATTACGAGTTACTAATTACGAGTTACAAATTTGCTTGATTAATCTCTATTGTGGGCCCACTTTGTGAAGGTCTATTGTGGATGTGAGAATGCTGTTATTATGGTGGCCATGGTAGAACTACGATAGACCTTCAAAAGACCCACCATAGAACCACAATTGATCCTTCACAGAAATAAATAAAAAAATAAAAAAAGCTCTTGTCAAATATTTCATTTTGGTGCTACAATTAGGCCTGTTCTCCATGTTTAGTTTGTTAGAGCTATTTTCTATTGAAACTCCATTATCTACATGTGGTGGTGCCTCAAGGGGAATCGGATAACCCCAAAAAAGAAGCTTTGTTTGAGCAGGTTTTGGTGAATTTGCACAATACCGTCAAGAATAAGATGGTTTCGCTGGAGTTTTTTGGTTATGAGCAGTATACCTATTTTTATGTGGTGGTTCCTGATGAGCTGCTAGAAACGGTTGAAGGCTTGATTTATTCAACCTTTCCGGACTGTGAAATCATGCCCACTCAGGATTATACAAACGCTTTTGACTCCTCTAAAAAAGCTTATGCGGGAGCGAATTTGAAATTAAAGTTCTTTGATATCTATCCGATTAAGTCTTACGAAGAATTCACAAAGGATAGTCAATCGGGTCTTTTTTCTGTGATTTCCAAAATCACTTCCGGTGAACAAGTGTGGATTCAAATTGTTATTAATCCTGTTAATGAGTCGGCCGGGTATCATTTTAAGCGGCGTTGGTCCATGCGTTTTGCGTCATTGCGTCAGAAATTCCATGTGCGGGACTGGTTTCGGGCCAAGTCGAGTGATGATAACAATATCCGTAAAAGACGCTCGGTCGCGGCTGAGGGAAAGTATGAAAAAGAGCCTTTTAATGTTGCGGTCCGTTGTGCATACATTGCTGACAATGAGGAATTGGCCCGTCGTAAATTGACCGCGGTGACCAATAGTTTTTATCAGTTCAATGTGACAGATATTCAGGAATTTTATTCCGCAAAACCGACGACTTCCCAGCTTTTTTTAACTCAATATCGTAATCGATCTCTAGCTCGCAGCTACAAAATGGGAGCTAAAGAGTTGGCGACCCTTTATCATTATCCTAACTCAGATCACACCCCCCATGTGGTTCATGTGTTGGCGAAAAAATCTGAGCCACCTCAGGACCTTCCTAAAAAAGGAGATCCTGACATTTCGCTTTTTGGGAATACCAATTATCACAACAACTTCATTCCTTTTGGGATCAAGCGCTCAGATCGGCGACGTCATTTGTATGCCGTGGGAAAGTCTGGGTCTGGGAAATCTAAATTTTTGGAACTTTTGATCAAAGAGGATTTTGACTCGGGTCAAGGGGTGGCGGTTTTGGATCCTCATGGAGATTTGGTGGACAATGTGATGCGTTATATTCCTGAGCATCGGATTAAAGATGTGGTGCTTTTTGACCCCTCGGATACGGATTTTCCGATTGCTTTCAATCCTTTGGAAAATGTGGGTGAGGCTTACAAAATGCAGGTCACGATTGGCTTTATCGATATTTTTAAAAAGCTGTTTGGAGACAACTGGTCAGATCGTTTGGAGCATGTGCTTCGTTACACCACCCTGGCCCTTTTGGATAGTCCGAACACGACTGTTCTCTCAATTTTGAAGATGCTGACGGATAAAAATTATCGTCAAAAAATCATTTCTCGCATTCAAGATTCGGTAGTCAAAAACTTTTGGGTGTCTGAATTTGCGGCGTGGAGTGAAAAGTTTGATGCGGAAGCCATCACCCCCCTCCTTAATAAAGTGGGGCAGCTCGTGTCGACCAACATGATTCGAAATATTATCGGTCAACCTGAAACGAAGTTCAATATTCGAGATATCATGGACAACCGAAAGATTTTGCTGATGAAGGTGTCAAAAGGCCTTTTGGGTGAGGAAAATTCGGGTTTGATTGGTTCGATGATTATTACCAAGATGTACCAGGCCGCGATGCAGCGCGCGGACATGCGAGAAGAAGAACGAAATGATTTTTACTTCTACATTGATGAATTCCAAAACTTTGCCACGGATACTTTTTCTGAAATCTTATCTGAAGCGCGCAAGTATCGTTTGAATTTGACCATTGCTCATCAGTACATGGGACAACTCTTACCTGTGGTTCAAAAAACCGTGTTTGGTAATGTGGGCTCGATTGTGAGTTTCCGTGTGGGGGCAGATGATGCGGGTATTTTGGCGAATGAATATGAGCCTATTTTTAAAGAGCGCGATATTATTAATTTAGGGGTTCGAGAATTTTACACCAAGATGTCGGTCAAAGGTGAAATTCGCGAGGCGTTCTCGGGTCGTACCTTGAATGTCCCTCCGGTGACGAATGACTGTACCCGCTTGATTGTGGATCATTCTCGTCAGAGCTTCTGTACCCCAAAAGCTGAAGTGGAGAAATTGCTCACGAAGTGGGATGAAGCGGGGGATTTTTCAGAAGAGAATATGGCCCCCGAGATGGAGCAGGAATTTGAAGAGCCTTTGATTTAAGATTCCTTTTGCTGTTCAATCATCTTTACCAATCGAATTTCTTCATATGGAATTTCTTCATCTAATTTTTCAAAAATAGGTTTTAACTTTCCATCTTCTGAGTTTAAGAGCTCTTTTTTGATACGTTTGTAAGTTTCTTCTTTTGGCTTAAGGTAATCAAGTTGTAGTTGATACCCCTTTTCTAGCATTCTTTCCAGATGCCCCATCATACTCGATTCTTTGATGCCATGTTGCCGAGCGATTTCTGGCAAAGGTTTTTTGTTTTGTAACATTTGTAGCGTAATGTTGTATTTTTCGGAGAATTTTTGAATTGGAGTGCCCCTTTCTTTTTTCTCTCTGACTTGTTTGAGGATGGGTTTGCTTTCTAGGTGGTGTGCTTGGCAATATTCATCGATGACTCCTAGAAAGGCTTTTCCAAAGTTCTCCAATTTTTTATTCGCCACACCACTGATTTTCAAAAATTCTTCTTCGGAGCGGGGATAGTAATAGGCCATTTCTTGTAGTGTTCGGTCTCCGAAGATGACGTAGGGGGGTACACCATTTTCGCTAGCAATTTCTTTTCTGAGTTTTCGGAGTGTCTCGAACAATGCGCTGTCGTATTCTGTATTTGCCTTCTGTAATTCTTGTCTTCTTTTTTCTGATTTTTTTTCTAACTCTTGATCGATATTCAATTTCAAACAAATATCACAGGCTTGGCAATTCACTTCAGGTTTGATTTCTCCAAAATAAGAGAGAATGGATCGTCTCCGGCAACAATTTTTCCATTGGGCATAACGCATGACTTGATTTACTTTTTGCTCGGCCGATTTTTTGAGAATGGGGTCTTGCATTCGATCTGTAAAATATTTGTGGCTCCACCAGTCTTGTTTACCAAATAGCATCACACAATCACTTACTAAACCATCTCGCCCAGCCCGTCCGACTTCTTGGTAATAGCCTTCCATGGATTTGGGGAAGCTATGATGAATAACCAGACGAATGTTAGATTTATCGATTCCCATTCCAAAAGCGATGGTAGCTGTAATGATGTTGACATCATCATTGATAAATTGATCCTGAGTCTTTTTTCTTTCTTCTGTATTTAGACCAGCGTGGTAGGGGAGGGTTTTATAGCCTATTTCATTGAGTTGGTCGGCTAAATTTTCAGTATGTTTTCGTGAGAAACAATAAATGATAGCAGACTCATCTTTATGTTTATCCAAGTAGTATCGAATTTTTTCAAAAACTTGTTTCTTTTTGAGGACGATGAAATTAAGATTGGGTCTGTCGAAACTGGCTTTAAAGCTCCTTGGATTTTTGAGTTTAATTTGCTTCTTGATATCTTCTTCTACTTTCTCAGTTGCTGTTGCAGTCAGAGCAATGATGGGCACGTCTGAGAACCAATCTCTTAAGTTTGATAAATTTCGGTAATCAGGTCTAAAATCATGTCCCCATTCCGAAATACAATGCGCTTCGTCAATGGCAATTAGACTTATGTTAAGGTTTTGTAATAAATTCCTAAAGTTATCTTGAGCTAAGCGTTCGGGAGCTACATAGAGAATCTTTAAGTCTCCTGATAGGGCTTGTTTTTCAACTTCTGATATTTGTTGATAACTGAGGGATGAGTTGATGAAGGCTGCTTTTATTCCGTTTACTCTTAAGCTATCTACTTGATCCTTCATGAGGGCGATGAGGGGGGAAATGACTAAAGTTAATCCTTCAAAATAAAGAGCGGGGAGTTGATAGCATAAGGATTTTCCTCCTCCGGTGGGCATGAGGACAAAGGTATCCTTGCCTGTGGTGATACTATGGATGATTTCCTCTTGTAGGGGGCGAAATTCTTCGTAGCCGAAATATTGTTTTAAAAGTTGTTTCATTGAAATTCTAGTTCGTCCTTTGGATTCTTATTCTAAAGATTTTTTCTTCTGATGTCTTGTTTTTTTACATCTTCCGTATCACTCCTACGACTTTTCCAAAGAGTTTGAGTTCGTTTTGAGGAATGATGGTGGAATAATTTGGATTGCCGGGTCGAAGAATAATTTGTCCGTTTTTAGACTTTTCTAGGTATTTGACGGTGTAATCTCCATCGACAATGGCGACCACGATGTCTCCGATATTGGCTGAGCTGCCGACTTCAACAATGACTTTGTCGCCTTCTTGAATTCCGGCATCGATCATGCTGTCGCCGCGTACGTTGATGAGACAGGTTTTTTCAGGTCTTTTGATGAGGAGGTCATTCAGGTCAACATGCTCCATCAAAGTCTCTTCTTCGGCGGTGGGCATTCCGGCTTGGACGCTGTTGAAAAGGGGAAGGCCCAAAAAATGAGGTCCAGGCTTGAGTCGTCCTTTGTCCATTTTTTCAACAAAATGTTCTTCCACCAATTTATTGACTAGTTTGAAGGCTGCATTTTTAGATTTGAATCCAAACAGCAAGCAAATTTCATCGTAAGTGGGCATGATTTTATTCTGTTGGTAGAAGGCTCGAAGGCGATTGACTTTTTCTTTTAGGGTATCGATCATTTGAATGAGGTTAGGAATTTTCTCTAAAAAATGCGTTTGCTCTTACTGAGTATTGTAATCAGATCATTACATTCTTCAATGGCATTTTGGATGGCTCTGGCTTCGTTAGCTTCGTGAGTGTCTTTCATAACTCGTAAGAAGAGTCGGGTTTCTTTTAATTTCTTCAAACATATTTTTAGACTTCCATTGAATTCTTTTTTTGACCTGGCCTCCAGTGCTCTTGCATAATTTTCAGTGACAGCGGTATGCACTTCAATCAATTTTTCCGATAATTTGAGTTCAAAGGTGGATGGATTCATTGGACCTGCATTAGATTTAGTGATTTTCTTTGATGAGATAGAAAAATCCTGTTATTAGACTGAAGATAAGTAAACTTAACGTTAAGTTGATGATCATGTGGAGTAGGTTTTATTGAGTAGGGGTTTTTTAATGGCTTTTCGGTATCGCATGTAGGCTCGTAAAATATATTCAGTGAGCAATTTAGACCGGTGGGCGAATTTGAGTAATCTTTTGATTCCACGGGAGATGAGCGTGGTGCTGGTATCAAGGGTGACCATTCCAATGAAGGTGATAGTGAGGAGTCCGATGGCGAAAAGAAAATTGAGAATCATTTTGTTTCGATTAAGTTCAACTCCATCATATGAACGTTTGTTCACCTTGGCAAGTAAAAAGTGAACTTTTGTACACTTCTCTTCTTTTTATCCTTTAAATAAGCTGTTTAATTTGCTTGCGTTAATTTATTTTTTATTACTTATTATTGATTACTGATTTACCACTACTCATTCTTTTTCGTCGATTATTGCGCACTTAGAATTGCATTTGCAGTCCATGGATTAAGTATTATGAAGTATGGATTAAGTCAAATAACATGCCTAGTCCTTAGTCTATACTCCTTAATCCTTTACCTATTATTTAAAAATCAAAACCAATCCCATAATGGCCAATAAAATGAGCATGAGTTGTTTTAGTTTTGCTTCGTCAATTTTTTTGTAGAATAGGCTTCCGAGGAGTAAGGCTAAAAGGAATCCGGGGAGAGCCCAAATGGTTTTTGCAAAAATTTCCATACTGAGTAGCTCATTCTGAATAAGAAGAGGGATTCTTAGAATATTGCTAATTCCTAGTAAGGCGATGATGGTTCCTCTGACGTGGGACGCTAAATGGAATCGGCTGTTTAAATGTATCAGGAAGATAATGCCTCCATTGTTGATGAGCCCTGAAGACAGCCCTCCTAAAAATCCAAATAGCTTTTCATGCTTGGCGATGGATTTGATCCGTTTCTTTTTAAAATAGTGATAAATGATGTAGGTTAAGGTAAAGACACCCAATATTTTTTCTAAGAATTGAGGCTGGATGATTTTTAAAAGTTGAATCCCCACAAAAAGGCCGATGACACTGGTGATGGCCATGCTCAAAAAGGCTTTTTTATTGACTGATTTCCACGATTTTGGCCCCATGATGAGACTGAACCCCAATAAAAAAATCGATAAATAGGCAATGGTGTCTTGAAAGCCAAATAAAAACAGGAGTAGGGGAATGGCAATCAAGCTCGCGGCAAAACCCACCGTGGTTTGGACGAAGAATCCCGCAAAAATGGCAATGTTGGCGATGAGGATTTCTTTCATGGGCTTTTTGTAGACATTTTGCATCTATTAGCTTAAGATGTTGTCGTTATTTTGTAAAAACATTTTATGACTATTGCTCAGCGGATTGCTCAAATTCTTCTCGAAAAAGAAGCAGTGCGGATTTCAACGAACCCTCCCTTTACTTGGACCAGTGGGATTGTGGGTCCGATTTATTGTGACAATCGTTTGTTGATTTCTTATCCTGAAGCCCGCCATGAAATCATTGAAGGGTTCAAATCCATCATTCAAGAAAAAGGTTTAGAATTTGATGTGATTGGAGGGACCGCCACGGCGGCAATTCCGTGGGCATCTTTTTTGGCACATGAGCTCGATAAGCCGATGGTGTACATTCGTCCAAAGCCCAAAGGACATGGGGCGGGTAAGCAAGTGGAAGGCACCATGAAGAAAGGGGCTCGTGTGCTCATTGTGGAAGATTTATTTTCAACTGGAGGCAGTTCCATTCGTTCTGCGGAGGCGTGCCAACGCGAGTATGACGCTGAAATTGTGGCCGCTTTGGGGATTTTTACTTATGAGTTTGAGAAGGCGAAGAATGGTTTTGCTGAAGCCGGTATTGATTACTATCCACTTTCTAATTTTTCCACCCTGGTTCAGGAGTTAGATGTTTCTGACGACCAAAAACAACTCATCACTCAGTTTTCGGCTGATCCTGCAGGATGGTGGGATAATTTCAATAAAAAATAGCATTCTTGCTTTAAATTGATTTGAATGTGAGTTGATAGGAGGAGGGGGTGGTTATAAATTAAAATGGACGCAATCCCTGAAGGCGAGGTCTCGAGACCTCGCCTTCATTGAGAAGTAGGGAAACAGATGTCACTCTAGGGCGCCAGACCCTAGAATCGTCTGCATTTAGTGTCTCTGAATTCAGACGATTCCATTATCAAGTCATGGAATGACAATGGGTACTTGAGTATATACTTTGAGTTGAGGTGGGTATATACTTTATTCTTAGTTATGAATTACAAGTTGCTAATTACGAGTGTATTTTTTGAGCGTTTAGCAATCAGCGTATAGCGTTTAGCTTTTTAAAATAAGGTTTTTAGCTAATCGCTACTCGCTATTCGCTAATCGCTTGCTGAAAAAGGTAGTGAGATGATGCTCAGCATTTCGAAGAAGGTAGGTATATAGTTGGAAAGAAGGTCAGTATATACTTCCATCTTTTTTTGAAAACACTAGACATTCTTTTTAAATTTATTTAATATGGAGATAATTCTTAATAAAACATTAAAAAATGAAGCGATTTACCTTTCTCAGCCGGGCGGTATCTACTTTGGCCTTGGCTGCTTTTTTCTTTGTCACTCCTACTTTGGCGGCGCCTGTGATTGGTTTTGACCAAATGCCATTAGAATCCTTTAAGCGTTATGAAACCTTGACCTACTCTGCTTTGGTGAATGTATTTGGAGTGGAGCAGCCGACTTTGGTTCACATGTATGTTTATGGTCCCATGGATGATTCAGGTGCCGAAGAGCATTTGATTGCGTCGCATGTTTACGAAACGAGTGGGGTTTATGAATTCACGTGGGATGGTAAGGCGGATGGCTATTCTTTGCCTGCCGGAGATTACGAACTTCGCTTCAAAAGTGGTGGGCTTTTTCAAGCCTCTGAATCGGCGCTACGTTTTGAATTTGAATTGACGGATAACTATTTCGTTACTGTTCAAGAGGATGACAGCTCTCAGGCAGATGATTCCAATGGAGCTACGGATGGTTCTTCTGATGATTCGGATGATGACTCTAACAATGATGGTACCGCAGATGATACTGGCTCAGGCGATGATGCTTCAAATGCTGACCCGGATGAGGATGATTTGGTGGATGATATTTCCTTTAGTCTTCAATCGCTTGAACCGATTTGTGCTGAATTGAAAGTGGATGGAGTGTCTCAAAAGGTTTACGAGGCTCTTGAAGAAGGAGAACATCAAATCGATTTGGACGAGTTGATGGATTCAGAGGATTTAGAGCCAGGTGATCATGAGTGGGGGCTCTATACCGATGGTTTGGCTTGTGGCGGGTCGGATGAGGATGAACAATTGATGGCTTCTGGCCAATTTACGGTGGCCGAGCGCGAACCGGATTATTCTGAGTTGTGTTCGATTTTTACGGATATTGAACCCGATCATCCTGATTGTCCTGCGATCGGCTATGTGTACAGTATTGGGGCGATGACGGGGTATCCGGATGGGACCTTTCGACCCAAAAAAATCTTGCAACGCGATGAGGTGTCGAAGATTTCTTTGATGGCTTTTGAATTTTATAAGGATGGTTTGGATTACTGTCGAGGTGAGGATCCTTTCCCCGATGTTCGTGTGAATGGAGATGAGCCCGATTGGTCGGCTCAATATGTGTGCCGCGGGGTCGAGAAAAATATGATCACCGGTTATGAAGGTGGTGAAGACGAGGGTTATTTCCGTCCGGCTCGATTGGTGAACATTGCTGAGTTCTTGGCTCTGTTCTTCCGCAACTTGAATGAGACCATGCCGGCTGATAGTAGTGCTTCGTATGCCAATATTCCTACGGGGGAATGGTTTACCGGCTTCTTCCGCTTTGCTCAAGATAATGATCTTCTGGATACGATTCCATCGTCCCCAACCGATGATGTGCCTCGTTTGCAAGTGGCCAAGGTGCTTTATAAGTTGTATCAGTTGGGGATGTTGTAGCCCCCTCTAACTCCCCCAAAGGGGGAGAATTCTTGAGGGAAAATAGTGAAGGAATTGAGTTTATTCAAAAGATGAGAAATACTCTGAATTCAGAATTCAAAATAAGGGGACCCCATGAAATGTGAAGCGACTTCGAACAAAGTGAGAAGAAGCGGATTTCATGGGGAAGGAGCAAAATGATGCGTAGGCTGAAGAAGGAAGCTCGAAAGAGATTCATTCGTAAGTCGAAGCATCATTTTGCGATGGCTCGGGAGGAGGGATTCGAACCCCCGAATGACGGGACCAGAACCCGTTGCCTTACCACTTGGCGACTCCCGAATATGTTTAGGTGATTTCCGATTGAATGATTTTGGACACGTTTTTGACGGTTTTGCCTAACTTTCCATTTTCATTTTCGACCATGTAATCGCAGTCGCGCATGCGGTTGAATTCTTTGTGCATGCTTTCTTTTCGTTTCTCGAGTTCGTCTTCTGAGATGGCGGCTCGATTTACGATGCGTTCTATCAACTCTTTTTTATTGGGGGCGGTGATGAAAATGGTGGTCAAATCCTCTGGGTCGATTTTTTCGCGGATGCTGTCAAAGCCTTGAATGTCGACTTCTCTGATCACTGTTTTACCGGATTCCAGGGCATTGATCAAGGGCTTTTTGATGAGGCCGTAGTAGTTGTCTTGATGCACGATGGCCCATTCTAAAAATTCGTCGTTTTCGATACCTTTTTTGAATTCTTCCTTGCTATAAAAATGGTAGATTTCTCCCTCTTTTTCACCTTCTCGCATGGGTCTGGTGGTGGCCGAGAGGGGATAGGTGAATTCAGGATGTTTCTTTTTGAGCTCCGCTAAGACAGAGCTTTTTCCGGATCCAGAGGGGCCGACGAGGAGGAAGAGTTTTCCTTTCATTTCTTAGTTAAGGGGTTAGCTTGTCTATTTTAGAGCATTTATTTACTTTTTTGAAGTAAAACCCTTGACTTTTTATTTTTGAGCTGCTATAATGATCTAATCACTTAGGAAATGTTCTTTGACAGCACTGGCAAAGCAGCCGGGGGCCAATAACCCCATATGTGTCCCTTGATGGATTACAGTGGCATGGTTATTGGCCTCTCTCTGCTTTCCCCAACTTACTTCGTTCTACCCTAATGGTAGACCAGCAAGTGAGAAAGTAGTCTCTCGTTTGGCTTTTGCCAAGCTAGAGAGGCCAAAAACAAAAAACAAACGCCTTTATCTCGGTTTTCGGACCGTGAGAATCGCCTCATAGCGGCGGGTTACAAATTGCTAAAGCAGGGAGTCTCTATCTTTGGTTTGTCCACTAACTTTGTTAGTGTGATGAGCTAAGATTCTGACCACTCCCCATTCTTGGGTTGTGTGTCGTTGGGGCGCCAGGCCACCTCTATTTCCTTATCATTTGATGGAAACAAGTGCCAAGCCTGGCGCTTCAAATTCCTTTTGAAGCCACTCTTAAAGTACGATTTCGTTTAATCCGATCGTGCTTTTTTTGATTCTCTCTATCGAGAGGGTGGGCTTTGTGATAGAATTTGATTGCAACAAATATTAAAAAAATGAATGTCCGCCGCATTGTGGGTCAGGGTTTGCAAATGACCAACGAACATTTTAAAAAGCTCATCTGGTATGCGTTTATTCCAGCTTTTTTGGGAGTGGTCATTTCGAGTGCTTACTTGACTTATCAATACTACACCCTCATTAATTCGCCGCTTTTTTCGACGGAACAACGCGATATTTGGGCGATTTATGACCTGTTTAAGGATATTTTTGCCGACCGTCTTGTTATCCTTGTTACTCTGGTTATTTTGGCGATTTTAGTGGTTTTGGGGAACATTCTACTCAAGCCTATTTTTAATGGTACTTTGATCAATGCCTTGATGCGGCTTGAAAGAGGTCATTCGATTGATGGGAGTGTTGAGGTGGGTATTCGAAAGTTTTTTCCTCTGTTTGAGTTTGGCATTTTGACGAGTGCTTTTAGTATCACAGCCTTGTTCACACAATCCTTTTTTATTCTGAAGCTTTGGGGTCAAAATGCTTTGTTTTTCATCCTCCCGATTTTGCTTTTTGTGGCGATGGCAGGCTTGATGATCAATTTTTTCTTTGTGTACAGCGAGTATTATATTGTTTTGGAGGATAAAAAGCTGATCAAATCGTTGGTAGAGAGTTTTTATTTGGTGATTGGAAATTTGCGAAAGACAATTTTGGTTTTACTTCTGATGATTTTAATTGGGGCTCGAGCCATTTTGAATGCTCTTTTCTTTTTGTTGATTCCGATGCTGGTCATCTTTTTGACAAGTTATTTTGAGACGTTTTTCCTTTCAATGATTGGGATTGTTTTAATGGCGGTCATTATTTTGGTGGTTTTGGTGGCGTCGGCTTATTTGTTGGGATTTTTTCAGATTTTTGCGACGGCGGTGTGGGTGCTGACGTTTAAACAGCTTCGCTTGAAGAGTCTTGGGATTGAGCACGATGAGGAATAGGTTCAATTCTTTCACTTATTTAGAGTGATTCTGCTACTTGTTTTTAAGGCCCTTTTTTAGGGGGGTCTTTATATTATTTTTTCATAAAATTTTAATTGACAAATGTTTTTAATTTGGTTACTATCTTTTTTGCTGTTCTTTAAAATCACCTTTTGAGTCGGTACATCCTTGTCTTATTTCTAGTTGTCTGTTGCCCTCCAGCAATAGTACAGACAGAATACATAAGGAATGGATTCCGCTGACTCAATGCATTATTTGCACATGTCGACAATTGCTTTTTTTAGAAGGTGGTTGCCGGCATGTGCAAAGAGACTTCTTTGCCTTGTTGGTATCAGGGGTATACCTCACCCTGGTGTGCTGGAGATTTGCCTCCAGAAACCCCTTGAGGTTATTCAACGCTATGTCGTTCTACAACAAGAGCTTTTCCTGCGGCCTCGGCCGTCTTCTTTCCACCTCTTTCCTGGGCCTCGCCCTTTTCCTCGCGGGCTGCGATAGCTGCGAGGACGAGTCCTGTGACGACCCCATCCTCGCCGACGACGTCGACTGCTTCGTCAACGACGGCGACGAGGTTCGTCCCTGCACCGAGGACGACGACGTCAGCGTCGTCGAGGTGCCGAACGAGGACCTCACCCTCCCCCCCGTCGGCAATACGGTCCTCCACTGCTACAGCGAGAAGCGTTGTGCTGAGGTGGAGGCTGGGTGCAACAAGCCTGGCCAGGAGTACTCCGAGACCAAGAAGGTCCAGGAGGACGGCAGCGTCTCCATCCACGGCGTCTGCACGACGCCGTAGTGACTGACGCGGATCCATGAACCCAAGCCCCGCGCGCGGTATCGCGCGCGGGCAACTAAAACAATTTTTATCGCTTTTTAAAATCACCTTTTGAGTCGGTACATCCTTGTCTTATTTCTAGTTGTCTGTTGCCCTCCAAATGCAATAGTGCGAATGGAAGCTATAAGGAACGGATCCCCCCGACTTAAATCTCACGTTACAACTGAGTTGGCTATATTCTAGCCATTTGAATTGTGACGTGAGAGATGCGTTCGCATTTCAAGATGTACGGATAAGGCCGGACGCAGGCGGGGAGGCTTGCGCGTTCACACCACCAACCCTTTGCTTGGAGTTTTTTCCAGCATGTTCCGCAAGTTTGGCCAAGTGGCCATGTTGTTCACCATCCTACTCGGATTCGGCTGCGATCCTGAGCCTTCGCCTATCAGTTCTGAAGCGCCTGCTCCGGACGAAGTGTTCGAGGAGGATGAGGAGATCCTCACGGGCCGTGAGCTCGATCTCCTTCAGAAGGTCTGGCCGGCAACTGACGGTTGCCACTGGAAAAAGACCCCACAGGAGGATGGCAACGTTCTCTATGAGAAGGAGTGCTGTACGGTCGATGACGCCTCAGGTGGTGTGAGCTGCAAAGTCGTCAGCTCAATGATCTGTCCCCCGGACGCCAATGGGCCCAGCGACTGCTGGTGACCTGACGCGACGACGATCCGTGACGGCGCCGGTGGACCACCAGGTTCGCCGGCGCCTCGCCAATCAAATGGGTTTTCTAGAATTTTTCTTCTGCTTTTTTAGGGTATTTGTGCCTTATTGATTCAGTCATTTGGCTTCTTGATTTTTTAGCTTATTTTAGGTATAAACGTAGACCTCCCTTTTACTCTTTGAATGAGGGAGATATGGAGTATCGGAATTCTCAAAAGCGGTTTCATGTTGAGGGATATACATATTTTGTGACGGGAGTGACCAAGCATCGATATCGGTATTTTGAGGAGAAAATCTTTTGTGAGGTGTTTTGGGAGAATTTGAAATTGTGTCAGGAGTTGAAGAACTTTATTCTTCATGGATGGTTTTTGGGATATGATCATTTTCATTTATTGGTGACGCCGATGGGGGATGCGAATATTTCGGAGATCATGAAATCGATCAAAGGCAATTCGTCGTGTGATATTAATCGAATCATAAATCCATTTCTTGAAGGCGAGGTTCCGGAACCTCGCCTTCAAGAAATATATGATGGTCAGAAG
>JAUHWS010000054.1 GCA_030427295.1 bacterium
AACTTCTAGAATTGCCTCAAGCAGCCATCGACAACCATCTTGAACAACACGATGCTGATCTAGTGCCTACCGATCAAAACAATGACGGTGAGATCACTGAAGAAGATTGTTTCCCTGAGGATGAAGAGCCTCAAATGGGTAGTGTAACTGTTTGTAAAGTACTTGCCGAAAACAACGTCATCATTAATGGTGCTAATTTCCCAGGAGTTGAATTCCACATCAATGGAACTCAACCGACTGAAAATGGTTTTGCTGGAGACCCTCTCCCAAGCACCACCTTCAGCACTGAAATGGAACTCAACACCGACCTTATGAATGGTCTTGGTTACAATGACACAGAACTCGATGCACGTTGTATTACTCATGAGTTGCCACTAGGAGATTATTTCTACGCTCCTGAAGCAATTGTTGGAAACGGAAACGTTGACGCAAATAATTTTGCTGATGCTTATAACGATCAAAACAACACAACAGTGGTTGATCTAGGTAGTTTCTTTGCTTTCAGCAACGAACTATTAGACAATATCGATGGAAATGCTGATCAACGCAATAAAGACAGTGATGGTCACATCACTCTGACTGAAAATCGACCTGATCGTACCCTTGTTGTTTACAATCGATATTCACCAGGTGCGGAAAATGGTGATGATGATGATGATGACGATGACGATGACGATGATGACGATGAAGGAAATCCTGGTTGTGAACCAAACTGTAACCCAGGAAACGGAGGCTATATCCCAAATCCTGGCAGCGGAACCAGTGGTGGTGGAAGTAGTAGTGGTGGTGGAACTCCAGATAACGATAATAATGATCCTGAACTAGAACTTTCTGGTGATGAAGATCTACCCGTTGAACTCCCTTGCTACAAAGATAAAGCCAACTGGAAAAACCCAAGCACCAAAGACTTTTCTTTCCGTGAATACCGTGGTGCTAAAGGTCAAATGGTAGAAATTCTTGACTGGCTTCAAATCTGTGACATCGCTCACGGTTTGGGAGACGATCTTGGATCAGCTCGCCTTCAAAGCAACATGCCTACCTCTCACTTCGTAAAAGTATTGATGCGTTCTAGCCAGTCTTACACCCAACCTCATCAGCTAGGAATGGCGGTCGGTATCTACTGGGGTGCTTACGAAGACACCTACGGAGTCATTGACGTAAAACGCGGTGACATGATCACTGTCGGCACAGCCAATGAGTTGACTAGTCGAGTGACAGGAAATAGCAATCATTTCCAAGGAAGTGATGAAGCTCTGCTCACCCGTGGAGAAGTCTTCCAAGTCATGTTTGACCTCTTTGCCTTCTAATTGAAGATTAAGAACAACAAGAAAAAGCGCCTCAGAGTTTGAGGCGCTTTTTCAGTAAGAAGGAAACTTGTTTAAGAATTATTTTCATGGTATAATGAAGAGATTATTCAATAAAAACAAATAAAGTATGCCCTACAAATACAAAATTGTTGCCGGTATTGCCATGCTTGGCCTAGCGCTTGGCCTGGGAATCATTCGAAATACAAATGACGCCACCCTTCTATCAAGCGAATCATTGCAAGAACTAGAGGAACTGAATACCTCTCATGAAGTCAATTTATATGCCCTCAATCAACTCAACAAAAACTTGGAAAAGAAGCTGATGTCAGCTGAGCTGCTTGCATCAGAAAGCATGCCCAATAAAGAAGGTTTAATTGCCTCAACGACAGACATGGACCTGTTTTTATTACAGCCCAAAAAAGAATTGAGTAAAAATGAACTCAAAACCTTAGCAGAAGAATATAAAGAACGCGTGCCAGAACTCAACCATATTGAACTGGATCAAAGAATCGAAACAAGTGAGGACGTGAAATACCGATCCCCCTTGGTCACCGAATACCTAAACAGCTTGAATCAATCAAATGATAACTCGGAAGAACTAAAACCAAGCGCACCAACAGAGTCAAGTCCCATCCGTGTGGGAGTGATCGACAGTGGCGTAGATTACAACCATCCCATCTTCAAAGAAGTCACCCTTGAGAAAGGATGGAACACCGTCCGCAACACCATTGGAGCGATTGATGAAATCGGCCATGGCACCCACGTGACCGGCATCATTGCCAGCAAACTTCCCGGATCTACTATCATCCCTTATAAAGTGATTGCAAATGACGCTGGAGGACGTCTATCAAACGTCATGGCCGCACTAGAAAAAGGATTGAATGAAGATGACCTCGACATCATCAATATGAGCTTTGGATTCTCTGAAAAATCAGACATTTTGGAAGAAATGATCAATCAAGGCACAGAAAACGGTGTGATCTTCATTGCAGCAGCCGGAAATAAAAAGCAAAACACCGAATTTTATCCAGCTTCATATCAGAACGTGGTGGCTGTAGGCGCTGCCAACATTCATTTGGGAACCCTGAGCACCTCAAACTACGGCTCTTGGATCGACGTGACAGCCATCGGTGAAAAAGTCTTCTCAGCGAAACCAGATGAACGCTACAGCTACATGTCTGGAACCTCTCAAGCCACCGCAGCCGTGACCGCCTATGTGGCCAAGAAGTTAGAAACTGAAGACCAAGAAGTTCCCACCGAACGACTCAATCATTTGATGGAAGAACTCCATGGAATTCAAAACAAAGTGAACAGCGGCCATCTAGAAGGCACCAGCTTGATCACTGAATAAAACAGAACCCAACCAAAGCCCCTGACGCAAGTGAGGGGCTTTTTTTAAAATGCAAAACATGATACCATACCCCACCCTCCAAAATATCATTAATCAAATAAGATGGAAGGATTGGAATATCAAAAGCCCCTCGATTGGGAAAATGATGTCTTTTTACCGCTATTAGAAGGGGAAAAAGAGCAAGGATGGGAACCAGTCGTAGAAGCAAAGGGGTGGGGGGCAAATGAAAATTCCCACAGAAAATGGAGGGAATACAGCTTCATCACTCAATTTGGAGCCGAAAAAAGAAGGTGGGAGCTGTTTAAAGTACTCGATCTAAGTTTATTTCAAAACATGCTAATCGGACCTTATCAAGGCTGGCATAATCTTTTTAATAACTCACAAATACCTAATAATGAAAGGACTTTTGAAAAAATTTTAAAAGTTCGAACAAAAATCGACCCAAAAGTCCAAGGTATCATGGATAGCTTGCCAGAAAAGACCCAATTAATCTGTGGTCGCCTGCCAAATGGTCAAATTGTTCTATTGGAAGGAAGTCATCGAACAGAGGCAATCGTGAGACTAATTCAAGCCGGTCGAATATCAGAACTTGAAAATACCAACATATTCATCGCCATGACTGAACTTGTAGAAGAGGATCGAGCTGTTTTAAATAGAATGCTGGAATTAGGCACAGATAATCCCCAACCTAAACATTGCGATTCAACTCCTAATTCGTAACCAGTAACTAGTAGCTCGTAATTAATCATCCGCTTCCTCATTCTCACTACTTTCGTTTTCTTCTGAATCATCCGAAGGAACATCGCTCTTCACATCCTCTCCATTTAAAAAGGCGATGGCAGCATCCATTTGAGGATCAATGTCATTGTCAAAGTCTTCGAGGCTACGCTCAATTTCAATGTCAGGCGTAATGCCCTTTTCATTGATATTTTGATCATTAGGAGTGAACCACTTGGCAATGGTTACCCTTAAGCTGGCCCCTCCAGATAAAGTTTCAACGGCTTGGACGGTGCCCTTTCCAAAGCTTTTTTCACCAATGATAGTGCCTCGATCGTTGTCTTGAATGGCTCCTGCAACGATTTCAGAGGCTGAAGCACTGCCATTATTGATCAAAACAACCAAAGGAATGTTGGCTAGCCTTGGTTTTCCATTCACATAAATCACTTCATCATCTTCAGGATTGCGATTTTTTATGGTCACAACTTTTTCTTTTTCCAAAAATTCTGAGGAAATATCCACGGCACCATCCAAATAGCCTCCCCCATTAAATCTGAGGTCAAGAATGAGCCCTTTTGGATCTTTAGTGAGCACCTCGCTGATGGCTTTGGTGAATTCTGTTTTCGTGTTGTCTCCAAATTGATTGATTTCAATCAGAGCGATATCACCTTTCATTTCCCATTCCACGCTGTTCACATTGATGTCTGCCCGAACAATTTCTAGCTCAATGGGTTCGCTTTCACTCTCCCTTAAAATGGTTAATCTGACGGTAGTCCCCTTTTCTCCTCTGATTTTCATAACAGCTTCTTCCAAAGTCATGTCTTGAGTGGATTCATCATCCACCATGGCAATGATATCTTCAGGTTGAAGACCTGCTTTTTGAGCCGGTGAATTCTTTAAGGGTGAAATCACAGTCAATATACCTTCTCTAAGGGTCAATTCAGCCCCAATGCCTTGCAAGTGCCCCTGTAGGCTTTCTTGAAACTGCTGATTCTCTTCTGGATCCATAAAATTGGTGTAGGGATCTCCTACAGCCTCTACCATGCCTTTCACAGCACCATACACTAATTTTTGACTGTTTAGATCCTCAGGATCCACGTAATCCTCTGAAAGGCGCTCCCAAGTTTCCCAGAAAATATCCATATTGGCAGATTCGTCAGATTGACCATGGTCTTCAATGATGCTTGCTGCATTGGACTCAACAGGTTCATCTTGGGTTTTTTTACTTCCCACATCCCAACCCAAAATAAAAGCGATGATGACCACTCCCAAAACACCCATGTACTTGGCAATGTTTGATTCCTCTGGTGGTCCATAGTTTCCCTTCATAGCTTATTAAGATTGCTTAACCAAAAAATCCTTTATTTTGAGGCTTTATGTCTAGCTTTGCTAATTGGATGAGTTCATTATAGTGCTCTTTTTCTTTTTTGGATAGTTTTTTAGGAATGTCGACAATAAGCTTAACAATGTGATCTCCTTTAAGGTCACTGCCTACTTTGGGGGCACCATAGCCCTTCACTTTTAGCGTATTGCCAGTTTGAGTTCCGGCTGGAATGATCAAATCCACCTCCCCATGAACCGTTTTGAGCTTGATTTCATCCCCCATCACAGCCTGGAGCAAGTGAATGTGCTCAGTGCTGTAAATATCGTTTTTGATGCGTTCAAATGTTTTACTAGGACTGACACTGACGTGAAGAAAGAGATCTCCCTGAGGCCCTCCGTGTAAACCAGCTTCCCCTTTTCCTGAAAGCCGAATGACAGCTTGATCGTGAATGCCCGCAGGAATCCTAGCTTTAATACGACTATTGCGAAGCTCACGACCAGCACCTTGACACTCATTACATTTTTTTTCAGGAATTTTCCCCGCCCCTTCGCAGGTTTGGCAGACAGAAGCGGTTTGAATCTGTCCAAAGGGAGTGCGTTGCATGCGTACTTGTTGCCCAGTTCCCGAACAAGTGTCACAGGTTTTAAGCTCAGTTCCAGGCTCTGCACCATTGCCTTTACAACGCTCACAAGCATGATAGGCAGATACCTCCACCTCCTTGGTCACCCCAAAAATGGCTTCTTCGAAGGTGATCTGAAGCACCATTTCAATGTCTGATCCTTTTTGTGGACCCTTCTTTTTGTTTCTAGCTCCCCCTCCTCCAAAAAAAGTGTCAAAAATATCCCCGAAACCACCGCCTCCAAAATTAACGTTGACGTTTCTGAAATCAAACCCCCCAAATCCAGCGCCTCCTCCTCCAAAATTTGGACCTCCAGCGGACCCAAATTGATCGTATTGAGCTCTTTTTTGCTTGTCTCCCAAGACTTCGTAAGCTTCGGTCACCTCCTTAAACTTGGCTTCATTTCCCTTTCCTGTATCCGGATGGTACTGTTGTGCGAGTTTCCGATAAGCTTTCTTGATCTCCGATTCTGAAGCGCCCTTATCTACACCCAGGGTTTTATAATAGTCCATTGTTTAATTTTTTAGAGTGTTTAGCGATTAGTGTGTAGGGCTTAGCACTATTTTAGGGATTCGTTGATCGCTACTCGCTAGGCGCTAGGCGCTAACCGCTGATCGCTTATAAATAACAATTGGTTCATGAGTAGTTTCCACTTTCTTCCTTGGTTGCCAAAAGCAACTAACCAACAGAAATCAGCGGCTAAATTTTACTCTTTTTTCCCTTAAAAATCAATGCAGAAGGGATTGGAAAATTTATTAAAAAGGTGTAAAATGGCCAAGCATGAAAATCAATGAGCTTAACTTTATGATCGGGGGAAAGGCTGGGGAAGGAATCGATGTGCCTGGCACATTGTTTGCGAAACTTTGCATGCATATCGGCCTTCGTTTTCACACCACAGCCGAGTTTTATAGTGTGATCAAGGGGTACAACAACATCAACCAGATTCGTATTGCTGAAGGCACCGTGGCCACACATACCAATGATTACGATTTGATTTTGGCTTTAGACAAAGACACAACCGATCGTTATTTGAATTCCGTGGTACCTGGAGGAGGAGTGATCTATGATCCCAAAATTGCTGAAGTCACTCGTGATGATGTTCATCTTTTTCCTGTACCCCTTCGAGAGATTGCCCGAGATAAAGTTGGCCTCGAATTGGCCAAAAACATTGTAGGAATCGGGGCAGTGATGGGGCTTTTGGATTTTCCGATGGAGCCTTTGACCAACCTGCTTCGAAAAACGTTTGAGCGAAAGGGGGAGGAGGTGGTCATGAAGAACCATGATGCCGCTCAAGCAGGTTATAAATACGTTCGAGAAAACTTCAATCGCGAATTCAATTATCTAATACGCCCCGTAGAAAATGCTCAAAAAACCTTTATGATCAATGGAAATCAGGCGATTTCCTTGGGGGCGATCAAAGCCGGGTGCAAGTTTGTCTCTGAATATCCGATGACCCCCAGCTCTTCAGTACTTCACTGCATGGCAAAACATGCTCAAGAGTTTGATATTTCGGTTAATCACGTAGAGGATGAAATCTCAGCCATCAACATGGCCGTGGGGGCGGGCTATGCTGGGGTTCGGAGCTTGGTGGCAACCTCAGGCGGTGGCTTTGCCTTGATGACTGAAGCGATTGGTTTGGCGGGAATGCTCGAATCACCCGTGGTGGTGGTGGATTGCCAACGTCCTGGGCCATCGACAGGGTTGCCTACCCGAACGGGTCAGGGAGATTTGCGTCAAGTGATCCATGCCTCTCAAGGGGATTTTCCAAAAGTTGTTTTAGCTCCAGGGAGCCACGAAGAAGCCTTTTACATGAGTTTTGACGCCTTTAATTTAGCCGAAAAATATCAATGTCCCGTTTTGATGCTCAGTGAGAAATATTTGGCTGAAGGTTTTATGAATTTACCTTTTTTAGACACTCAATCCCTTAAAATTGATCGAGGGAAATTGCTCACAGATACCCAGATCAAGGATGATTTCAAGCGCTACGAGCCCTCTGACGATGGGGTGACCAATCGTACCATTCCAGGACAGCCAGGGGGAGCGCATACAGCAACGTCCTACGAACATGATGAAGTGGGATACTTCACCGAAGAAATTGATGATTGTGTGGAAATGAACGCCCGTCGGATGAAAAAAATGGAAACCATTGAAAAAAACCTTCCTCCCGCAAAACTGGTTGGAGAACCCAATGCCGATGTGACCTTTGTGTGTTGGGGGGCGACCTATGGAAGCGTGATTGAGGCCATGGATCGACTTAAGGAAGAGGGAATTTCAGCCAATTTGCTTCACGTAAAATACCTTCACCCCCTGCAACCAGGAGTAGCCGACATTCTCTCTCAAGCCAAACATCCTATTTTGGTAGAGGGGAATTACACAGCCCAATTAGGAGGTTTAATCGCTGAACGAGCGGGGATTCACATTCAAGACAAGATTTTGGATTGGTCAGGTCGACCATTTACCTCTCAGTTGATCATGGACGAGACTAAAAAACTCATTGCTTAATTATTTTTTATGCCACGCACTGCGAAAGACTACACAGATCCATACGGAAAGCCAAACTGGTGTCCAGGTTGCGGGGACTTTGGGATTGAGATGGCCTTAAAACAAGCAATGGCTAAGATGGATTTAGATCCGGATAAAATCACCTTTGTTTCAGGGATTGGTTGCGGGGCAAACATGCCCTATTGGTTCAGCACCTATGGAGCCATCACGCTTCATGGACGGGCCCTACCTTTTGCCACAGGAGCTAAATTGGCCAATCACACCCAAGATGTGGTCGTTGAAGGAGGGGATGGAGATGGTTATGGAATTGGAATGGGGCACTTTGTACATGCTATGCGCCGTAATATTAATTTGACCTATTTGGTGGGAAATAATACGGTTTATGGGCTCACCAAGGGGCAAGTATCTCCAACCGCTGAAAAGGGCTGCAAAGCGCCCTCTACACCCTTTGGCAATCCTGATCCAGCGATCAATCCGATTGCGGTTGCGCTCAGTTCTAATTGCTCTTTTGTGGCGCGGGGGTATGCGGGTAATTTACCTCATTTGGTGGATTTGATTGTGAAAGGCTTTCAGCATAAGGGCTTCTCATACATCGATGTGCTTCAGCCGTGCGTAACTTATGACAAAGTCCATGGTTACAAATATTATCAAGACCGAACTTACGATTTGCAAAAAGACGGTCACGATTCATCGAATAAAGAAGCGGCTTTTAAAAAAGCTTTTGAAGAGGATC
>JAUHWS010000055.1 GCA_030427295.1 bacterium
ATTGGTAGACGCGCTAGCTTGAGGGGCTAGTGGCCGCTTTATGGCCGTGGAGGTTCAAGTCCTCTCCTGAGCACCATATTAAATAAAATACATCAATACAATCCCTAAGCAAATCAAGCTGGTTCCTATGATTTTTTGCCATAGACGGCTTCTTTCCCCTAGAAATAAAATTCCACCCAGCACTGCAAAAATAAGGGAGCTTTGCGTAACAGGTATAACTTTGGATATCTCTCCCACTTTTAGGGCGAAAAAAATAGCCAGTTCAAATCCAGCAAATAAAACCCCCGCAAGAATTAAGCCCTTGGCATTTAGATTCAATTCCTTTCTTATTTTACTGGTTCTAAATTTGAGACAGATAAAACTAAGCAAAGCAATTCCAATAAGACCCAGTGAAGCCGCGGCAGTTTCAGAAAAGTCGATTACTGTTAGCTTGACAAAATGGAAAGTTATAACCGCAAAGAATGTGCTTAATAAAGCATAAAGGATACCTCTATTTAGTTTGAGTTTTGATTTCTCATATGTAGCAATGACTACACCAAAAATTATGAGAGTGATTAAAGCAATTTTTGAGCCTGTGATTGCTTCTGAGAACAATAAAAACCCTCCAATTAGAACAAAAATATGTCGTGTCTGATTAAGGATTTGATACTCAGAAACATTTATATTTTTTAGTGCCAAGAAGGCTAGCCAATCTGTAAGAAAAGCGAAGAAAACATAAGCTAAAAAGTAGAGCCAGGTGGAGCTCAGAGTGGGAAAATGGAGCTCTGTGAATATGAAAGGCAGGAGGGCTATTCCAGCTATGAAATCATGGATGGCTGTATATGCCATTGGATCACCCTTTCCTTTCAACGATACTCTAGCGGCAACACGGGCCGCGTCAAAAGTGAATCCAGCTAGAAGTGAAAGAGTAAACCAATTCATGAATTAACTAGGCTACAGGGTCTTTAAGTGTACTTAAAGTATAAGCTATTTCGCCATACAGAAAAAGGCCCGACCGAAGCCAGGCCTTTCCCTGTAAAGTTGCCCTCCCGCTATGCTAAGTGACAGTCTCTGCGGCATTACTGGATTTTTTCTTGCTCTGAACCGTCAACAACTCCATGATAGCAAGCTTTAAGTTGATTGTCAATAAGTTGTAATAAAGTCATAACATAGTTATAATTATACCTAGTTATTCAGGATAAAAGCATGTGTTCTTTCATTTTCACAACAGAATTTTTGAGTCGACTGCCTTTTATTCCTAGTAAAAGATGAGATTTGGCGGCAAATTTTTTAATGAAGGAATCATCTTTGCATCATCTTATAAAAAAGGTATTATGAACTACTACTGTAAAAAAAATTAATAACAATATGGGTCAACGACTTCAACAAGTGCTCAAGGATATTGGACTCTCGGAATCTGAAGCTAAGATTTATATTCAGCTCGTTCGCAGTGCTGGTATTCAGCCGGCAAGTACTATTGCCCAACGACTTAAAATGAATCGAACGACAACTTACAAGTCTTTGCTTCGATTGGCCAGAATTGGCCTTGTGACTAAAACCATGCAGCACGGGATCATTTGTTTTTTTGCTGAGAATCCTGAAGAGAACATCGAGCAGATTTTGAAGCGCATCAATAAAAAAATTAAACTCACTAACCAGCTCTTCTTGGAATCATTGACTGAACTGAGAACCATGCAGCAAGAAGAGCTTTTGATGCCGCGAATGCGCTTTTATGAAGGGTTAGAAGGCGTAAAGCGGGTTTATGAAGATACTCTTCTGGAAGAAGAAATCATTTATGCTTTTGAGAATGTTGAGGATATGGACCCAAAAGTGAAAGACTTTGTCATGAACAGCTATGTGCCCAGAAGAACGGATAAAAGAATATTCGCTTATGTCATCACGCCAGACAATGGGCTGAATAGGGTATTTAGAAATGAAGATAAAAAATGTGTTCGAGAAACCCGATTTCTACCCAGCAAGGATTTTCCTGTTGAGGTTGAAATCAATATTTATGGCAATAAACTCGCTTTCTTTTCTTATCGGAATCATGATATGTTTGGAGCCATCATTGAAAGCAGCCCCATCAGTCGGTCGATGAAGGCAATTTTTAATGCCTGCTGGAATGCGGCTAAATAAAGTTAGGCGACCTTTTGAGGTCTTTCAAAGATCATGTGAGTGACGGGAAAGTTAGCTACACTTCTATAGCAAATATCTTCCATTAGACGGGTGTGAATGTTATCTTCTGCTCTTGTGGCAGGTGGGAGAGAAAGTACGTACTCCCTGTCTATTTTTTCACCCATGAGCCGGTCTAGAACCTTTAATTGAACCACATCATACAGGTCATTTTGTAGTAGTGTTCCCCTTCCGATTTCAACCAGTGTTTCTCGGTTAACTCCATTAACATTTGGCAACACTCTACTTTCTTCTACAAACCTTAGGTCAATCCCATGTCTTTGAATCATATGATTTATGTCTTGAGCCCTGACGATTTCCCGGGAGTAAAATCCTCTACCTGTTGTATTGTCATAAATAGGCATACGTCGCATGCGCGCATAATCAACCCCTTCAATAAAAGGAACTGGGGCTGTTTTAGGGTAAGCTAGTGAAAGTTGGTGATATAGGTGAGCTAAATCGTCGCATCTAGATTTATTAAATGTAGAGGGTGATGGTATGTACACCCCATCCACTAAAAAGCGACCACCAGGCCGCTCACTTGTTCCAGGAACAAGCAATGATTCAACATTTTCGAGGCCAATTCTAAGTTTCTCTTCAGTATTACAGTGAAACAGTGTACGCATCAGCTCAGTCACTAAATGAAAACGTCTATTTGGCCTAACAATTCTCTTTCCAAGCAAATCAGCTTCGGCGAAGCTTTCCAATAACTCTCCGCCCAGACCTGAAATACCTCCCAAAAACCTTTGTGTGTATTCTACGTTTTTTTTGCAGATATCAGCTCCTGAAGCATTTGCCAAAAAGGCATTGGCCACTGCTTCTCCAAAAAGCGATTTTATGGTGTCGTAGCTGCCTGCAATTGTTCTCCCTTGACCAAAGCCCACATCAAACATTCCAATGTCAGCCGGTGAGTCAAGCTTAAAACGCTCTTGAATTAGTGCAATTTGCTCTCCAATCCAGCGCTTTTCAGCCCCTTCAAAGCTACAAATATGCAGCAAGCTATCTCGGCCAATGTCGTAGTCTTCAATCACCTCAAGTGTTGTTTGGTCAGCATCTTCATATTGACTAAAAAACTTCGTGTAGATTTTTACCCTTTCTCTCAAGCCCTCAACCAGCTTTCGCACCCCCTCTCTTTTTTCAATATCGATCTCCTGTACGCCAATTGAAAAACTCACCTGCCGAATGTCTAGCTGCAGTTCTGCCGGCTGCCTGACCTGAACACCTCCAATGAGCCGCTGCCTTAATGGTGACTCTGTATTGGATGCCACCTCTTCAAAAACAGACATATAAGCTAATTCAACAAAAAGTTGCCCTAAAGCGTTTCGTACTTGCTCGGAAACTTCTTCCTCCTCTTCGCTTTCAATGGATCGATAAATTTGATCGACCAAGCTACGAATCCGCTTTACCCTAGCTAAGACTTCTTCAGGTAGCAAGGCATGAGCTACTTCGTAGCTATAAGGTTGATTGGTTTGTATTTTTTCCAAAATTTTTGAAGACCGTCCGTCAAGCATGACTCATCAATCAATTAGTTGAGGGGGGCAACCAAATGGGATTGATTTTTTGAGTTTTGTATTTTTTATTGCATTCTAATCGACCACTTTCCATCTCACCTCTTTTTCAAGCCGCCCCTTGACAGCAAAGCCGGCGGCTTTCACGTGGCCCCCTCCTCCGTATTGAGAAGCAATCGCAGACACGTCGACATCATCTTTCAAGGTCCTAAGGGAGCCTTTGACCACATCATCTCGTTCGGTCAGAATGACGCTGTATTTGGAGTTGGGTACCGAGTTAACATAATCGACCACTCCGGTCATCTCACTATAATCTGCCCCTGTTTCTTGGAAGTCTTTTTTACTGACCACCGACATGGTCACCCCTTCGGGAGTTTGATAGGTATTTTTGAGAACTCGGCCCCACAAGCGCATGGTTGAAATCTTAGTGGTGTTGAAGATTTCTTTTGAGATGGATCTTAGATCCGCCCCTTTAGCTAATAAGCGAGCAGCAATCATTAAGGCATCCACATTGGTATTAGAGTGCATGAAGCTCCCCGTGTCCGTGTACAAACCAGTCAGCAGACAGGTGGCGGATTGTCGGCTGATGGGAAGCTGTAAATCGGCCAACATCTGATAAACAATCATGGTGGCTGAGGCCGCCTTGTCGACCACTAAATTATATTTTCCATAATGAGTGTTGGTCGGATGGTGATCTATATTCACCACTTCGAGCGTCTTGTCAAAAAGTTGAGGATGGCTTTCGTTTAAACCTGTCAGATGCGTGGCGCCACAATCCACGATAAAAAAAAGATCGTAATTCAAATGATCCATGCCTAATTGATATTGATCGACTGAGGGCATGAATGAAAACTCGGGTGGCATCGAATCGATGCAGGTCACCGTGGGTGATTTTCCCATGGCTTTAAAACTGTGATACAAACCCAATGCAGAACCTACTGTGTCCCCATCAGGAGATTTGTGGGAAACGATTAAAATCCGATCTGCTTTTTTGAGGGTATGGCCAATTTTTTGAATTTCGTTTTGATCCAGTTTCATGTTTGTTTTTTGTTTATGATTTTTTTAAAACGTTTCCTTTTCATGGGATGGGTAACTTTAAGAGGGCTTAGATTTTATATTAACCAATCCCTGTCTCAAGACCAAGTATTTGAACTAGCCGAGAAAATGAAATATGATGAAATTACTCATTTCATACTAAATTACTGTCTCGTGCCTAAAAATAGAAAATTAAAAATCGTCTTTATGGGTTCGGATGCCATTGGAGCCCACCTGCTCAAAAGCCTTTATGAGCACCGCGCGCTGGAGGTGGTCTTAGTGGTGACGGGTGAAGACAAACCGAGGGGCCGAAGAATGCAACGTCAGCCCAATCCTATAAAAGCGCTGGCCTTAGATTTGGATCTGCCTATTTATCAACCTAAAAAGTTGAGTACACCAGAGGGTGTGGAACGCCTACAAAGGGAGGGGGCTGATTTTTTTGTGCTGATGGCCTATGGCCAGATTGTCAGTCAGGCGATTTTGAACCTTCCTAAAATGGATGCGCTCAACGTTCACACCTCTCTCCTTCCGAAGTACCGTGGTGCCTCCCCGATTCAGTCTGCCTTGCTCAATGGCGATGAAAAAACGGGTATCAGTTTGATGCGGATGGTGAAAGAAATGGATGCAGGCCCTGTATACCAGCAATTTGAATTGGGCATTGAGGATGATGATACGGCGGGTGCTTTGTGGGAGAAGTTGGCTAAACTGGCCGCTACTGAGATCCCGGATGAGGTGGTGAGGATTGCTGACGAATCATTGACGCCTGTTGATCAGGATGAATCCAAGGCAACTTATATCCGTAAAATTAATAAGTCGGATGGCGAGATTGATTGGTCTGAGCCTGCTAATCTTATTCATCGAAAGGTACGCGCGTTTTCCCCCTGGCCCTCTGCATTTACTTTTTTTGAGGGAAGGCGTTTGAAAATTTACAAAAGCCGTGTTCAAAATTCGAAGCGTAATGAGCCGATTGGAACCGTGGTTCAAGAGGGTAGTTTAGTGGGCGTGGTAACGGGCGACGGTGTTTTGGAATTGATGGAACTTCAGCTGGAAGGGAAACGACAGCAATCCATCCAGGATTTTTTGAACGGCAATCCATCATTTATTGGGGCAGTTTTGGGATAGTGGATTATGGAAGTATATACCCATCCTCTTTCCAACTATATACTCATGTCTTAAATTTTCAATACTCACCAATTCATTCCAATTCACCCCAAACAAATCTTAAGCTTGAATTTCTAATGTCCAAATAAATTAGAATTAGATTTATTTAAGCCATCAAAATTCAAAGTAATGCTTAAGAATTGAAGTCTTAGGAATTGCGATTTAATTCGTAATTAGTAACTTGTAATTCGTAACTAAGAATAAAGTATATACTCACCTCAACCCAAAGTATATACCCAAGTGTGTATGCATAAGTCTACTATTTGGGTCGCTACTGTTGATAATTGCCGTCAATATTTGACAACAGAAAAAGGCCTGAATTTTTTGACATCAGCTTTTTTGAGTGGCTTAATATAACACACCTAATTTAATCACATCCTATGTCTGAACAAGAACCTTATGGCCACCATTGTGAAACCGGCCGCACTCATTCCAGTGAAGCGGAAACTCTGCTAACGGCCGAACGAGATTCAATCAACTCGGTTTGGCCTGGAAACCTTGGTAATTGGGAGCTGAAGAAAATAAATATTTACGAGGGTGGCTCAGGCTCTGATAGATAGATGGCCCAAGTTAGTTTTATTGACTAACAAGACAAAGAATTAGGCTTAACAAATCAGCTTTTTGGGAGTATAAAGAAAAGGCCTTTCAAAAAATAAATTTTTGAATCTTTGAATTTGTGACCAAAAACAAAAAATCAAAAGTAGTGATTGCTGGAGCAGGTATTGGAGGATTGACCACTGCTCATGAGCTAGTCAAACGAGGCTTTGAGGTGGATATTTATGAGCGCAATCCGATTGTGGGTGGTTTGGCACGTAGTCGCTACCAAAAAAATACAAAAAATGGAAAGGTATATCCTACTGAGTACTCGTGGCGTATCTATGGTACTAATTACAGAAATCTCCTGAGGATTCTCAAAGAAATTCCACTAAAAGGAAGACGAAATAAGAGCGTGTTTAACCAGCTCAGACAAATAGCTACCTACGTTTTTCCTCGTTTTGGTGAAAGGGAAATTGTGGTCCATCACAATGAACATCAAAAGGAGCTCATGGCTCACTTTAGAAAACACGATTGGTCAAAGATGCTCAATAAAATCTTGTATTGTTTGACCATGTCAAACGCTCGAATTGACCATCTTGATTCTCTAAAGTGGGCTGATTTTTGTCGTGACTTATCACCCGAAGCTAAAAAATTCATGGTCAGAATGTGGTCCCCTGTTTTGGGCATGGACTCAACAAAAATGAGTTTTTCTGTGATGGCAAGAATGATCAGCATTTTATCTGACAGCCTCCTCAATGATGTTAGCTCTCTGTATTTATTAAATGGACCGACTAATGATGCATGGTTTGATGTCTGGGTGGAGCATCTTAAAAAGCAGGGGGTTAAAATTCACACTGAGCATGATGTAGAACATTTTGATGATTCCGATGGGCGTCTCACTGGCATTCAAGTGAAGGATAAGCAAAACAGTAAGAGAATTGCTGTAGAGGCTGATTATTTTGTGTGCAGCTTGCCCGTTGAATCCGCCGCTACTATTGTGAAAAAAAGCTCTTTTCTCTCGAGTAAATCGGACTTGAAGACTTTGAAACTATTATCAAAAAAAAGCCATCAAATCCAACTGTCTGTACAAATTTTTTTGAACAAAGAAATCCTCTATCCGATTACCCCTTCTATGGTTTTGTATTTGCCCGATACACCCTGGGCCCTCATCATCGAAGCTCAGGATAAAATTTGGAATAACCTGCATTGTACCGACAAGCGGGTCAAAAGTATTCTTTCGGTTGGTATATGTCAGACCGATGCAAAAGGAATCCTACATAAAAAACCTTTCACAGCTTGTAGTCAAAAAGAAATTGAAGAGGAGGTATGGGCTCAAATTTTGCGCTCTTATGAAAAATCTAGCATCCAAACCAAGGATGGTGAACCATTTGAATCTGCTGAGATTCTTTATTTTTATATGTGGGATAGTTTTCAATGCCATCCGAGGAAAAAAGAAATCGAGGTGTGGGAACCTAAATTCAGCAACAACGCTGGTACTCTAGCCCTTCAGCCAAAGTGTGAAACGACGATTCCTAATTTTTTCTTTGCAACTGCTTACACCCAAACTGAACGATTTGTTTATAGCATGGAAGCTGCTGCTGAAGCTGGCACAAGGGCGGCAAATACGATTATTCAGAAGCACAATGCATCTCAAGATGATCATTTAGCAGCAACACAGGTTTATGGCCTTGCCCCCTCATCACTCTTTTTAATGCCGCTTGCTGCTATGGATCGATTGCTTTACGCGCTCCGATTACCGCATTTGAGCAAGCTTTTTTTTGGAAGCAGCATTGTTCTTGTTGTTTTTTATGCATTCTTTATACTTACCCT
>JAUHWS010000006.1 GCA_030427295.1 bacterium
CAAACCCATCATATTGTCCCCCTCCACAGGGAGGGGAAAAGAGATTGATGGATGAATCACTTTTAGGGGGAGGTCCAAATCAAATGAATGGAGTCATTCTGGCATTCATGTTTTCTCATTCCTCAATGAAAACGAGGTGTCGACAGGGATTTGTTTAATAGAAAGCTCAATGCCAGAGCCGATTTCAAATATACTCCAGTAAAAATAACACTCTAAATATTCCCTATGCCCCCTTGGTAATCATCCAAAACGCCTTCCACAGCTTCAAAACACTTTTCTTGTAGGCTATCAGGTGTCATGCCATTGTGACCACCACCCTTGATACTCTCCCACGCTCCATTTCCATTGGAGTCGACACATTCAATTTTTCCATCATCATAAGTCACAGAACAATAACCAATTTCATCAAAGCGGATATCCAAAGGGGTGGCCTTATTTAGATCAAAGTCGGGATGATTGCTCATAAAGATGGCTTGCAGATGAGGTCTGTCGATCAACGCGTTATAAATTTCATTTATTCTTGCGTTTCCTGTGTATTTGCAGCCTTCAAGGATGTCCGGAATAACCCCTCTCAAATCGCGCCTTGCTTGCTGGTACACTTTTTCTGAACTTCCTCCTTGTTTTTCCTTAATATTTAGCCCAAGAACGAGCGCGCCTCCAACTAGGAGGCCAGCCATATAGTAGCCTTTATGAGAAGGACGATCAGGCATTTTCATTAAATTTTTAATGACTTTTAAGAACCCATCATGCCCAACCGAGATGATTTTGTCAAATTCTCCTCCTTAAATTTGCGCCGGAAACGCCACGTTCATCAAAAGCACCAAGCCAAACAAAACAAACACACCAATAAAAATCCCTCTTGTCCAAGCGCTTTCTTTGGCCTCACCCATGTCATCAAAAGACAATTGAAGGGCCAACGTGCTCCCTCCATAAAGCAAACCCACCAAGGCAAACGGCATGTCCAAAATGCGCATCATCGACAAATTCACATCCGTCATGAAACCATTGCGGATCGACAACACCATCACAATGTACAAAAACGCCAAAACAAAGAAATAGAAACTGCTGACGTCTTGTAGATTTTTTAGTTTTTCCATTTCGAATGGCTTACGAATGGGCTGCGGATTGGTAGCGAATGGTGCACGAATTGATAGACACTGAGTCCTTAGTCGATAGTCCTTAGTCCTCAGAAATATTGTAACAAATTGAAAGAATAAGGTATAGTGTTTACAAATTTCTAAGTTCCAATTTTCAATTTCTAAATCATTACGAATAGCATAATCCTTAATTCGTAATCCTTAATCCTCGATGCATGCTCAGCAAAGACGACGTCAAAAAAATCGCAGATCTGGCCAAACTTCAGCTGTCTGAGGAGGAGATTGAAAAATTTCTCCCGCAACTCCAGCAAATCTTAGACAATGCCAAAATGCTCGATGAGGTAGACACCGAGGGGGTAGAGCCCATTGCTCAGATTACCGGGATCGACAATATGGTTTATGAAGACATTATGGCCAGCGAAAATCTCGGATCCAAATTACTCGAACAATCCCCTCAGCCCATCGAACGAAACATGATCAAGGTTTCTAATATTCTGTAGAGACGCAAGATTTTGCGTCCCTACAGAATAACATCATTTCTCATGCTCCATTTATCCATCAAACAAACCCAGGAGGCGCTCCGCCAAAAGCAGTTCACCGCAACCGAACTCACCCAAGCCTACCTCGATCGCATCGCGCAAACCGATGAAAAACTCAATGCCTTTGTGACCGTGACCGCTGACCTGGCTTTGGAACAGGCTAAAAAAGCGGATGAAAAAGCAAATTTCTCAGGACTCCTTTCGGGTATCCCCATGAACTTGAAAGACGTGGTCTGCACGGATGGGATTCGAACCACGGCCTCGTCCAAAATGCTCGAGAATTTTGTACCGCCTTACAACGCTCATCTCTACGACCGGCTCCTGGATGCCGGCGCCATTCTCCTCGGTAAAACCAACACGGATGAATTCACGATGGGATCCAGTTCTGAAAACAGTTATTTCGGCACCAGTCGCAATCCCTGGAATCTCGATTACGTGCCAGGAGGCTCGTCCGGTGGACCGGCCGCCAGTGTGGCAGGGGATCAATCCATTTTCTCCATTGGGACCGACACAGGAGGTTCCATCCGTCAACCGTCCAGCCTGTGCTCCATTGTCGGACTCAAGGTGACCTACGGTCGGGTCCCCCGTCATGGATGCATTCCTTACGCCTCCAGTTTTGACACCGGCGGTCCTATGACCAAAACCGTGGAAGATGCCGCCTTGGTGCTACAGACCATTGCAGGCCAGTCTGAAAAAGATGCGACGACGGTCGATACACCCGTTCCCGATTATTCTCAATTCCTTAAAACGGACCTCACTGGCATGAAACTCGGTCTCCCCAAAGAATATTTTGGTGAGGGAGTCGAAAAAGAAGTGGTCGATACTGTCATGGCCGGGGTAGAGGTGCTCAAACAACTTGGCGCCGAAATCGTTGAGGTCAGTTTGCCGCTCACGAAATACGCGATTCCTACCTACTACCTGCTCGTCAAATCCGAGTCTAGCAGCAACCTCTCCCGCTACGATGGGGTCAAATATGGCCACGCCTCCGATCAAGCAAAAGACTTGGAAGAAATCTATCTCAAATCCCGTTCCGAAGGCTTTGGGGATGAGGTGAAGCGAACCATCATGATTGGAACCTACGCCCTCAGTGCGGGGTATTACGATGCCTTTTATCTCAAGGCCGCGAAAGTTCGAGCGCTCATGAAGCGCGAATTCGAAACGGTCTTCAAAACCTGTGACGCCCTCATTACCCCCACTTCACCCACCCTTCCCTTTAAAATTGGGGAAAAGGCCGACGACCCCCTCTCGATGTACATGTCCGACATTCTCACCACCCCCATCAACTTGGCAGGGATTTGTGCCATGTCGGTTCCTGCTGGATTCTCTCAAAATGGCCTCCCTATCGGCATGCAGATCATCGCCAATCAGTTTGAGGAGGGAAAGCTCTTCCACGTGGGTCATGCCTTTGAGCAAGCGACGGAGTGGCATAAGAAAAGGCCTATTTTTTAGTAATCGTTAAGGAAAAAGTCATTAGTTATCCTTTGTCGATTCTTGTGGTTTTTGACTATTTAAAGTGTACATAATAACGTACATAATTATGTACGTTTATCTCTTGGACAAACCAAGCCATCGCCTCAACTCTCTCAAGACATAATTGCTCGCAGGGCTTGTGTTTCCGCTTTGAAAAAGAGCCAGTAAAGCGTCCTGTTCCTCCCCCTCTAATCTATCGTAAGCAGCTTTCAGTCTGATTATTTCTAAGCTAAATTCAGAACCTTTGGATTGCTTTTTTTCAAACAGTAGCATTAAAGCTATCATTAAATCTCCCCCCACTTGCTCCCAGCATTGCGAGTAAATTGAAGTTCGGACAATCTCCTTCACCTCTAACTCCTCTGGTTGACTCAAGGTCTCATCCCCTTCGGAAGCTTGGTGGGATTCTGTCTGCCAACACTGCAAGGCGGCATCAAAAAGAGCTGCCACGCTGTCATCCACTGCTTCACGATTCAAAATTTGCAGAATTCGCCTTACTTCTGACGGATCAAGTATGACTGATCTAGAATCCTGTGGATCTTGAGCATCCCTAAAAGACCACCACTCATTCATGTCTTCGTTAAAAATCACATCTTTAAAGCGCCCAAGAAGCTGTATGACCTTAGAAGGATCGTCACCATCGAGAGCAATACAGCAAAGCAAGGCTTCAAGGCTTGTGAGCACATGGTCTCGAATGGGTCCATAAAGATCTGCTTTTTTAAGGGCAAGTGATTCCACCTTCTGACGGATTGATTTCATGAGCTTTGCCAAGCTGCCGACATGAATATCCATTAAGTCATCTAAACCCATCAACCCATCCAAATGGCGCCGCATTTCTCTCAAATGAACGAGCAAACGACAGGTTTCCCTATTGATATCTAGCCTTTTTTGTTGTGTGAGGGTGAGGGGCATGGGGTTGATTTAAGAGGTTTACTCTACCGTATTCAAATTAAAAATAGCTTAAATGTATTAAACGCCCTTTTTATCCATTCCGATTTTCTCTAAAATGAGACCATACTAATGAAACAATTATGGACTACTACCAAGAATCCCTCAAATTACACGCTGCCAAACACGGTAAAATCGAAGTCATCTCCAAAGTTAAAGTCGAAACCAAAGACGACCTTTCCCTCGCTTACAGTCCCGGGGTCGCCGAGCCCTGCCGTGAAATCGCTAAAAATCCCGCTGAGGTTTACAAATACACCAACAAAGGCAACCTGGTCGCCGTGGTCACCGACGGCTCCGCTGTACTGGGTCTAGGTAACATTGGGGCGGCTGCCGGCATGCCCGTGATGGAGGGGAAAGCCATTTTGTTCAAAGAATTTGGCGATGTGGATGCCTTTCCCATTTGCCTGGACACCCAAGACACCGAAGAAATCATAAAAACCGTCAAACTCATCGCTCCCGGATTTGGAGGAATCAACTTGGAGGACATTTCGGCCCCTCGTTGTTTTGAAATCGAGCAACGCCTCATCGAAGAGCTGGACATTCCCGTCTTTCACGATGATCAGCATGGCACAGCCATCGTGGTGTTGGCTGGATTGATCAACGCCCTCAAGCTCACCGACCGCAAGCTAGAAGACATCAAAGTGGTGGTCAATGGCGTGGGAGCAGCAGGGGTAGCCATCACCAAACTGCTGATCACCTACGGCGTACAACCCGAAAACTTTTTACTCTGCGACAGTCGCGGGATCATCTACAAAGGTCGAGAAAATCTCAATCCCGTCAAAGAAGCACTGGCCGAGATCACCAACGCCAACCAACTCCAAGGAGGTCTTGCTGAAGCCATGCAAGGGGCAGATGTCTTTTTGGGCGTCTCACTGGCCAAACTCGTGACCCCAGACATGGTCCGCTCGATGGCTAAAGACCCCATCATCTTCGCCATGGCGAACCCAGAACCCGAAATCATGCCCGATTTAGCCCTCGAAGCAGGTGCTGCCATCGTGGCCACCGGTCGGAGTGATTTTCCCAACCAAGTGAACAACGTCCTCGGTTTTCCAGGAATTTTTAGAGGGGTTTTGGACGCAGGCATCCGCATCATCGACGACAAGGTCAAAATCACCGCCGCCGAAGCCATTGCCCATTACATCGAAGCGCCTACCCGTGAAATGATCATTCCTAGCGCCCTAGACAAAGGCGTAGCCACCGCTGTCGCCGAAGCGATAAAAGGCTTAGAATAATGATTGCATTGATCAGTTTAAGTTTATGGATTCTCAATGGCTAAACAAGAAAAACGAGTCAACTCGGAGTATCCCACTCTTAGCATACCTGATCATTTAAGGTCTCATTATGAAATGATTGCCGCAATCTGCAGGCAAAAAATGAGAGAGTTTCTGGATGTTCGCCTGTACAAAACTCAACTGCCGGACGAGGTGATTCGTCACCCAAGAACCTATTACCGGGGTTTTTTGTACCGATTAGAAATCATCGAGCATGCCCTGACGCATGGATCAGTGACTTATTTAGAGGTCCTCAGGGTCATCCGCAAAAAAGTGAAGCGGGTCAATTTATTTTTGCTTGCCGAGGAATACCAAAAGATTGCAGCCCACTGTGAAGAACATAAATCAGAAAAGCGCTAGACAAAAATACTGATGACGCGTTAGTATGAAATACTCAATGTTGTCTAACCCTGCCCTCTGCAGTGTTATGTCTAAAGAAATTTCTCACCCTTTGATCAAATGGGATATTGATTCCATGTTTGAGGTAGAGTTGATTAGCCCCTCTGCCCTTGTCTCAAAGATGGAACAAAGATTAAAAAAATTGCCATGGTCCTGCCCTACAATTGGCCTTAGGCGGGTTGAGCATGCCTTAGAATCTGACGATCAAGCACGTACAGCCTTGAGCTATTTAGAGGGTAGTTGCGGAGAGCCTTCCATCATTTGGCCCGATGAGCAAGGTTTTGTCGCCGCCGATTGTGCTCTGGATCTATCCAAACGAGGGGGAGACATTGCGTTTGATGAAAAAGCCTATCAGTGGTGGAATAAAAAAGGCTCAGAGTGGTGGCGCCAACGCATTGAGCAAAAATTAGTCAAACCGAATGAGCCCTTTCCCTTTAATTGCTTAGGATCAGCCCTCAATTCATCGACAAGAAAGCTAGGCTTAGAACTTTTTTCGTGGGAGGAATATCAACGTTTTCAAAACTTAGGCCAAGCCTTTGACTTGGATCATGCTGTGTGGTTAAAGAGTTCACCAAAGCAGTCAAGACGGGCTTTAGTGGGAGGGCGTGTGAGTCAAAATGAAATCAAATGCCGAGAACAATTTGCCTATACTCTCAACCCCCGCATCAGCGCTCGGTATTTAAGGCGAATCAAATGGGCGGATTGATTTTTTTGAAGCTGGTAGCTGTTAACTGGTAGATTAGTCGGTATTTTTGAATGACTTCATTCATCTCAATTCCCCACTGATAAATAAAAAAACAGGTTGTCACTCTTGGAACCAAAGAGTCCCCTTAGGGGCTTGATCCAAGAGTCGTCTGTATTTAGTGTCTCAGAATTCAAAAAGACTCCCGAGTTCACCTTTCTGGTAAACCACTCGCTAAGCTTGTGAACCATAAAGGCTCGGGAGTGACATTGAGGTGTGGAGTAGGTATATGCTTAATGTCTGACCTCTAATGAACTAATGTCTAATTTTTATCGGACTATGCGTAACGCGTACTACGTAATCCGTAATGCGTAATCCATAATCCTTCAGTAAAAACAATTCATAATTAGTAACTAATTAAGAATGGCAGGCCCACCAGGATTTGAACCCGGACTAAAGGTTTTGGAGACCTGTGTGCTACCATTACACTATGGGCCTAAATTTTGCTTTGCTAGTTTACACTATATTTGGATTCTAAAAAAGGTTCATTCCTCACTTTAAAAGAAGTAGCTTAGACGACAGTCGTAGCATGACTTCAGCAGCCATATTCATTAGAATAAACCTAGAAGACAGATCTCATCATAAATAGACAAAAAACCTCCCGGTTTCTATGGGAGGTTTTTTGTCTTCACAAATTACTCATCAGTGTTGGGCTGATCGTTGTTAGGTGCGCAGTCACACCCAGCGCATTGGCAGCCGTCTTCAAATGTATTATTCATACCTCAAAAAGATTAAATACTATAACAGAAGGATTATAGCACATATTTTGAGGTGCACTCAATTTCAAAATTAAGCTTTAGACTGAATTCCAAGTCGTTTCATGGCTTCTTGCAAAGAGCCTAGAATTTCATTATTTTCACGTTCTTCAGCTGGGATGGCAGCCAATAAATTCTTTTCCATTTCGAGTAAAAAGTCGACGCCACGAATTTTATAATCGATGATAAATTTCATCACACGCTGTTCATTGAATGATTTAATCATCATATAACAATGTCTTAAGGATAAACTGGAGGGCAGGTAAAATAACACCTTTTTAAAAAGGATGCAAGAAAAAAGCATTTTTTTAAACCAATTTAAGGTTTTACTTCAAACGGCTTTATTCCTAATTTTTATCACCCGCCGCAGGAAACTGAGATGTACGACTCAACCTGAGAATACTTGAAACCAAGTAGGCCACTCCCAAAATAATGAAAATAGCACCCACAATAGCCTCTAAATTTCTCAGAAAATAATAGCCCAAAAAAATGAATAATATCCCTGAAATCAGGCCAAAGTAGCCCGTGATTTTAAGATTTCTATTTGAGGTCGACATCACTTTTTCATTCATATCCAACATTTTATTCAAAATTTTCACTTGATCTTCACAAGCATTTTTGCACGCCAGTCCATTTTTAAGATCGACGGCGCAATCTGAACAAAGCCCCCTTCCGCAGGATTTACAGATACCCACGGCGTCTTTTTTAGAATGATTGAAACATTTCATCGTTCAAATAGGTTATTTTTCAACTTTACCCGATTGCCCACGAGTATACTTGCCAAACTCAGGATGTTCCAGGGCATACTCTCCTGAAATGATAGGGCCATCTTTACAAATACGAATGCCTGAATCGTCCATGCAACACTGACCACAAATCCCAAAACCACACTTCATGTATCGTTCCAGGCTCACCTGGCATTTTAACTCATTCTTCTCGGCGATTTGAGCCACCTTCACCATCATCACTTCGGGGCCACAGGTGTAAATGCAAACATTCTCAGAACGATCGATTTTAGAAAGGTGTTCCTCCAAAACATCCGTATTGTAGCCATGATGACCCTTTGATCCATCATCGGTCGACACCAAAAGTTCCACCCCCAATTGATTGAACAGATCTTCGTAAAGCAGATAATCCGCACTCCGTGCCCCTTGAATCACGGTCACTTTTTTGCCCAATTCTGTGGCGCGCTGCGCCAAATTGAGCATAGGAGGTGTGCCGTAGCCTCCTCCTACACAAATGAGGTGATCGACGTCTTTGTAGTCAAAGCTCGTGCCATACGGCCCTCGAAAACCCAACTTGTCTCCCACTTTAATGTTCTCGTGAATGGCATGGGTGCAGTCTCCTGCATCGGCAATCCCCACATGAAATTCCTCTTTCGTTTGCCATCCAATGCTCATAGGCACTTCATCGTGACCCGGGAGCCAGACCATCAAAAATTGACCCGACTTGGCTCGGATGTTGTGTTTAAAAACATAGGTTTTGAGATTCGGGGAATCTTGGCGAATGGAATCGACTTTAAAAACGAGGGGTAGTGACATAATTTAGCGATTAGTGGTTACCTGCCGGCAGGCAGGCGATTAGCGGCGAGCTTTTGCTAGCTTATAACCGCTAGCTGTTTGCCGCTTTAATTTAGAGAATTTATTATTAAAGTTTATCTCGATCAAATCCTTCTTCATGAGCTAAACCGACCAGCTCAGAAATATCATTGAGGCCTTCCTCTTCCATAAAGGCACGGATTTTGTCGGTGATCATATCGAAACACTTCAAATCGTGGTAGACGATGGCTGATCCAATGCCCAGCAACGAACCTCCCGCCATCATCATTTCTAGGGCATCGCGACCATTGATCACCCCACCAGTAGCGATGATGGGGATTTTGACCGAGCGGTAAATGTCCCACACACAGCGAACCGCAATGGGTTTGATGGCATGACCTGATACCCCGCCGACTTTATTGGTCAAAATCGGGCGCCGCATCTGAATGTCGATGACCATCCCAGGCCCCATGGTGTTGACTGCCGTGATGGCATCTGCTCCATTGGCTTCAGCATGCTTAGCCACCAAGCCAATATCCGGCACATTTGGGGACAATTTAACTGTGATGGGTTTTTTGGTAACTTGTCGTACTGCTTTGGTAGCCTGGGCCGTGATCAGTGGATCGCAAGCAATGGGTTTACCCATTTCACCTTCTACATTGGGACAAGAAAAATTAAGTTCCAGCATGTCCACTGGGTACTCATCCATGATTTGAGCCACCTCCACAATTTCATCGATATCATGTCCACCCACACTCCCAATGATCGGATTCTCTGGAGCCAATTCCCGATACTTTTCAAATTCGTGTTTGGCATTGCCGATGCCCTCTCCGGACAAACCCACCGCATTGATCACCCCACCGGGGAAGGTTAAAATCGTCGGATTGGCATGCCCCGTCCGCTCTTTCATCAACAGCGTTTTGCTGGTGACCCCACCAGCACCTTTGCTAGTACAATTAGCCAAACTGGCTCCCGTGACCCCCAAATATCCCGAGGCTAAAACCGTAGGGTTGGGGAATTGAATACCACAGAAATTAACATTGAGGTTCATGACACAAAGAATTAATCGTTGGTCATTGTAGCATACCTCACTCCGTATTACTTATTCTTTGAACCCATCCGCAACCTATTCGTTAACAATTCGTAAACTATTCGTAAGACGATCCGAGACTAGTTCGTAATCAACAAAACACGGTCTTGCAAAGGCGCATCAGGAATGTTTGAAGTATCATAATTTTCCATTACGGCAATCACATCTTCAGCGGTTGGATTTTGAGGGAACAATTCGATATCGCTCAACAAAAAGTTGGCTCGATTGGGGTCTGTCATGGGTGCAATCAAAACATAACCATTTCGAACCAACCCTTCAAATTCCAATGGGATGTAGAAGTACGTTTGCTGACAGAGGGTATCGTCCACTTGTAGATCTTGATTTGGCTTAGGTGTTTCAGGAATAACTCCGCCATCAATGTACTGAATGAGATCAAGTCCAGCTCCTTGTTCGTTCACCAAGCATTCAGCACTGTCTGGAAGGCCAGGGTAAAGTCCCACCTCAAAGGCAAAGGCTTCAATAGCATCAACTAGCAGTTGAGCATTTTCTTCATTTTTGTCGTTGAAAGCGGGTTCAGGATCTGGAAAAACATCTTTTTCATCGTCATCTTTTGGATCGTAACTGTCAGGATTATTGGCATCATTATCTGTATGACATCCAGGGTCTTGAGCATCACGTACCCCATCGTTGTCGTTGTCCATTCCATCGATACACGCCGGCTCATCACTTTCATCATTATCTTGTGGATCGTAGGTATTTTCATCTTCAACATCGATCCAACATCCTGGATCTTCACTGTCCGTACGTTGATCCCCATCATTATCTTCTCCATCAAAACACGCAGGTTTTGGTTCTTCGGGTTCATCGCTCTCATCATCATCGGTGGGATCGTAGCTGGCTGCATTGTTTGGATCGTTGTCGGTATGACAACCAGCATCGTCTATGTCCACGCTGCTGTCATCATCATTGTCTTTGCCATCGGCACACTGAGGCTCATCACTTTCATCATCATCCTCAGGATCATAGGTGGTTTCATCGCCGGGGTCGGTCCAACATCCTGGGTCAGCGGCATCTAAATTATCGTCACTATCGTTATCGATGCCGTCCGAACATTGGGTTTGTGGTTCATCCTCATCCTCATCCTCATCCTCATCCTCATCCTCATCCTCATCCTCATCCTCATCCTCATCCTCATCTTCCTCCAAATCTTGAGCTTCTTCCAGCTGATCATTTCCAGCTTCGATGTCTTGATAGGTTTGAGTCAAATCTTTAGCTGCTCCCAAGTAGTCATCCAAGGTATCTTCTTGATAATTGAGCATGCGAGCAATCAAATCCGCCATTTGGGCGCGAGTGATTTCTTCTCCAAAGGCCGTGATATCCAGCGGGATGATATTCATATCCGCCGCCGTATTGACCATGTCTTCGTACCAAATTGGAGTGCCGTCATCATAATCCATCCCATAAGCCTTCATGACAATCTTGAGGGCTTCGACAAAATTGATGTCATCTCGACCTAAGAAGAGGCCAGAAGGGTAACCTTCGATCACCTGATCACGATAAGCAAGCCGCATGTATTTACTGAACCATTGATCAATCGGCACATCGATCAGATCGACGTAGTAATAGTTCAAAGCCAGATATTCATTCAACGCAGTTGCAATGGCCTGGTCAGGATAGACAGCTTCCACCACAATTTTGACCAACTCGTATCGTGAGATCAATTGATCCGGTTCGTAATTACCACTAGGATACCCCTCCACGATCCCTCGATCTTGAATGAAGTTGATAGATTTTTCGTATGGATGCCCTTCGGTGTCCGGAAAGGCCGCGAAGGCACTACTGAAGGTGAACACGAAGGCAAACAAAAAGGCAGTGAATTTTTTCATTTTTTGTTTTTTGTTAACTTAATACGTCATTATACATGATTTAAACTCCAATGTCCAGGATTTTTATCGTTCGAATAGTTGTACGAATAGACTTACGCATCGTTTCACGAATAGTGTGACTCTATTTGGCTCCCCCTTGCTAAAGGGGGCTGGGGGATCATCTTATTACGAATAGGTTGCGGATGGTTTTCGAATAGCTAACGAATAGTTTTTGTTTAAGGATTATGCATTACGCATTACGTAGTACGCATTATGCGTTAATTGGATTTCCATTTTACGTCGCACCTCGCACTTAGCACTCCGCACCTCACATGAAGTATATACTCACCCTCTGCCCAACTATATACTTACCTTCTTCGAAATGCTGGGGTTCATCTCAGTACCTTTTTCAGCAAGCGAGTAGCAAATAACGAGTGGCAATTAGCTAAAATAGATCTTAGAACAGAGCTAAACGCTATACACTAAACGCTACACGCTCAAAAAATAGACTCGTAATTAGTAACTTGTAATTCGTAACTAAGACAAAAGTATATACCCACCTCAACATCAAGTATATACCTAAGTGTACAGTTTACAGTACAGTTGTCATTCCATGGCTTGACCGTGGAATCGTCTAAATTCAGTCTCTCCAAATACAGACGACTCTTGGATCAAGTCCAAGAGTGACAAATGGTTATCATCCAGGACCTCCCCCTCTAGTCCACCAAACCCATCTTATTGTCCCCCTCCACAGGGAGGGGGAAAGAGATTGATGGATCAATAGTTTTAGGGGGAGGTCCAGATCAAATGAATGGAATGATTCTAGCAACCAGAATTTGACAAAATTAAATAAAATGTCTAAGATGGGCCTCCATCATTAATTCAAACCCTATGAGTGTTACAGACAGCTACCCAGAGAGTGAAAAACTAAGCATCCGACAAATTCCAGGTTACTCAGATTTAAACAAGGACATTCAAGAAGGGCTACAACGGCTGGAGTTTTTGGAAGGAGATGAAGATTTGGTCAAAAAACTTTTTGTGGTCGGAAAGTTGACCTCAGAATTTCTCGCCCAAGCTGACGCGGAAAGAAGAATATTGACGAATCAAGAAATGCAAGAAGTTTATGAACTTCAGAACATCCTTTTTACCAACGATGACCTCCAACGACTCGCGGTACCCCTTTTTGGGAGCCAACATTTAGACGAGCATGGCAACGTTGATCCCGACAGTTGGTTTTGGAAATTGGTCAATCCCCTTGGGGGAGTGCCCCACCTTGGTCAGGCCAACGAAATGGCTGGGCAGGCGATTGCTGAACATGTTGAACATCTCCCAGCAGATAAACACGCAAAAGTACTCGAGGCTGGTATGGGAGGAGGGAAGACCGCCTTGGCCATTACCGACGCCCTAAAAAATAGAAGATTAGCTTCCTCAGTTTCATACGTTGGCCTAGAAGTAGCTGGTCCACTAGTAGCCCATGTCGAAGGCATGTATCAGGGAAGAAAACCAGGCTATATCCGAAATCATCCTAATCCTAACTTAAGAGACGCTTATCATAGGCAAGCTCAAACGCTTAACGAACTAGGCGCCCTCACTGTTCAAAATGATAGTATTTCTGATCATTTACCTAAAGTAAATGATGAATCCATCGATGCTCTTGTGATCGGTTACATGATCCACCATCTCAAATCAGGTTTTGCGTTCATGCGAGCGGTTCAAAGTGGCCGACTACAGATAAATGGAGAAGGTAACTACGTTTACAAAACTTCCAACGGAAGAGAGATTGCATTGAATGCTAACGAGGTAGAAAGGAGCATTCTCAATTTTACTGATCAAGATCAAGGAAAGGCAGCAACTATCAAGGCAAAGCTGATCCTATCAAATGCTGGAGTAGAGCTAAGTGCTGAAGACTTGAATGGTCTGATTCAAAACAACCAGCTCGAACTCCTCAAAGCCGCCTTTGAGAAAATCAAACCCGGTGGTCTGGTAATCATTGCGGATCCTGAACAAGGGCTCTCCACCTTCAACAAAACCGTCATCGTCAAAGATGCCGAAGGGCTAGCCGACTTCACTTCGGTCGCTCAAATGAAGGGCATGCTTGAGGCAGCGGGTTATAAAGAGGTGACACCCTACCTTCAATGGAAAGTTAACAGAGAGTATTACGAAGCCAACGCAGCTCAATTCACTGGCTTCAATGTCGTTCCCGAAAGTTACGATGGCGGTCAAAATATCAACAGTTACATCGTCGCTCTGCCTCTTGATCGCATGGAGGCGTTCGAAACTCAGCATGGTGACAACATTCTCGACAAATACTTGGGCTACTACATCATGGCTAAAAAGCCAAATCCTGAATTTGAAGAGGTTCACAATGAGACGCGAAATAAACTTCGCAGGATATTGGGAGGGGGTATAAATATAATTGGTGATTGAAGCTAAATCCCTTCACTCTCAAAAAAAGCCTCCGCACGTTTGTGGGAGGCTTTTTAAGATGTCGGTTTTAAACAAAGTAACCTTGCCAAACCAAATACACCCCCACAATCACCATCACAAAACCGGCAGGATTGAAAAGACCAACCGTCAGATCACTCATCATTCGTTTGATATGAGACTTAGACGTCAACAAGGCAAAGGTTGCTTCAAGAATCATGAGCCAACCCAGCAAGCTAATGATCACCGTGGTCAAATCTTCCCAAATATTGTGCTTGAGCACCAAGGCGATACCAGCGGTGATTTCAATCATCCCATAAACAAATAGGGTGCTGGTCGATTTGGACATTTCTTTCATCATCCCCTTCATTTCGTTGTTTCGAAGGAGGAAAGCCAATCCAACCAAGATCATGACCGGCCCAATGAGTTGAGCTAAAAATAAAGTAGACATGATTTTATTTTTTATTAAATAAATATTATCTGTTAATTATAACAAAAAACGCCGAAAGTTGCAAGTTTTTGTCTTAATTTAAAGACATTTCATCAATTTTTTGGTAAAATACGATCATCTTTTCACCCACCCATCATGAACTCATTACTCAAACGATTGAGCCTCTTTATTCTCATGGCCGTTTTTCTAGGAGGAGTTGGGACTGCTCACGCTCAAAGCAACGAGAGTTTTTTTAAAGGCACCATCACCAATGTGAGTGATGCAGAAAAACAAGAAGGACCCGCTGGGGAGGTGGGGGTACGAACCATTCAGGTGGAAATTGAAAGCGAATCAGGTCAAAACGAAAGTCTCTCCATTGAACAAAAAATCAATCTCGATAATAGAAGTGACTTCTTGCCCATCAAAGCAGGGGATTCGATCACCATCATGGGCAGCGAAGTGGAAGGTGAAATGATCTACAACATCCACGAACCCTACCGCCTCAACGGGATCATTGCCTTTTTTATTGTCTTTATTCTCTTGGTGCTTTACACCACCCGGTTCAAAGGGTTTTTGTCGCTCCTTGCCCTGGCAGCCACCTTCCTCATCATTGTCAAGTGGCTCATCCCTCAAATCGTCGCTGGCACCAGTCCGATTTTCATTAGTTTTGTGGGAGCCTTTGCCATTGCCACCGTCACCTTTTTTCTCTCTCACGGATTCAAAAAACGAACCGCACTGGCTTTAATCAGCACACTGGGCACCTTGATCATCGCCTTCTTACTTTCTCTTTTAGCTGTGGATTGGATGGCCCTGTTTGGAACAGGAACGGAAGATGCCGTCATGCTCACCTTTGGTCAGCTCGAAAACCTCGATTTGCAAGGCTTGTTCCTGGGCGCCATCGTCATCGGAACCTTGGGGGTACTGGACGATGTCACCGTCACTCAAATAGCCACAGTCAAACAAATTCACGACGCCGATAAAATGCTCAGCTACAAAGAGCTCTATCGCCGCGGGCTCTCGGTCGGAAAAGACCATATCGCTTCGATCATCAACACCTTGGTGCTGGCCTACGTGGGAGCCTCCTTTCCCGTTCTCATTTTGCTCGCCACCAGCGAACGCCCACTTTGGGTCAATCTGAACAGCGAATTCATCGCCGAAGAAGTCGCCCGTACCCTGGTGGGCAGCATGACCCTCATCCTCGCCGTCCCCATCGCCACCATGCTGGGCGCCTACTACTACTCACGCAAACGGCATCATTAAATTCATTCCAATACGTTTCCAATTTACCTCAATACTTTCCAAATAAAGTCTAATTTTGAAATGTCTAATTTGGGAATGATTCTTTAAACATTAAAATCAGCATTTCAAATTTCATTTGGAATGAATTAAAAAGTATTGATGAGTGTTGGAATGAATTATCTTTGTATTGCCGTGATCACTTTCGGCTCAGGACTCACGGTATTTCCCGCCTGATCTTGAACGCCTGTCATGCGAATCTGGTAACGTTCTTCACTTTGCGGGGTCGCCCCTTGCAAATAAAGTTTACTGATGTCACTGCCCAGAACTTCGGCGCCCACCACTCTCACCGCATCCGTCACCTCTGGATGCACTCGGTCCATATCCACCACTTCATAATTTTGAGGATCCCCACCGGTTTCTTCGTCAATCGGCTCCGCCCAATAAATACTGATGGTATTCAAATCCTCAAACACTTGCTCAAGGGGGTAAGGGGGGCTGCTATCGGGCAAAATAGAGAGGGATAATTCCATTTCATTCTCCACTTTCCCTTCCCAATGCGCCTTATTTTCAGTAGCGACAAAACCTTCTCCCACCAATTGAGTGTCCAAGGGCGCCTCAGCCGTCAAGCGGTAATGCAGATCATGACCCGATTGCTGAATCACCTTCACTTGATAATCCCCATTGTCAAAAATGCCTCGAGGCAGCTCGTAAGTCAGCGGAATCGACTGGGTTTCTCCTGCCGCCAAACTCACCACCGAACCAATCACCTTAAAGCCTCCCATTTCTTCTTCTTGATCGACGAAGGATCGATCTCCAATCACGGTGGCTTCGGAGGGTAAGTAAAATCTCAAATAACCCACATAATCATCCGCATAAATATTTTTTTCACCCGGATACGTCACCTCCATTGTGGTGGTCACCTGAACTGCCTCCTCCTCAAAAACCACCCAGTGATCCACCGCGTTCATCAAATAACGGTCTGCCTTTTTACTGCCCATGTTGGCCAGGTTCACTGCCAAAAAATCAGTGCCAGGTTCATAGGTCCAGGTATTTGCCCATCCTTTCACTTCAATTTGCCGTTGTAAACGGTCCTTAGAAAACCACATGAAGAGGTCTTTTTGATGCAGCGCCTCCACAATGACACGACGCGTTTTAAAAGGATGCCACTTCATCTTACCCATCAGTGGAGGAATCAGCTCGGATAAAATAGACTTTCGCTCGGCCAAATCCTCCTCACTGTGTCGATCGATGTCATTCACACTGTCAGTGATCCGTTTGAACAAATTTTCCTTATTTAATTTTTCCCCATTCACTTCTATCTCCCCCAGAGTCCCCACTAAATTTTCTAGCACGGTAAAATTCACCACCACTATCCCATCCACCGGCTTATCGGGGAATTTATCTTGATAAAAGTTTAGGAGCTCTTCAGCGGCCTGAGGAAAGTCGGGATTCCAGTTGGCATCCCGAAACGTATAGCCTTGATACCACTCATTTTGTAACAACGCCTCATGAGGGTAAGGGGGGGTCACATATTCCGGTGTGTCGATTTCATACGAATTATGAAACTCCAGTGTTTTAATGCCTCCAAGATTTACCGTAGCCTCCCCATAACCTGTAATGAATCCTCCTGTGGGCCGTAGTTCATAGTTATTTTGGAGGAGAATCAAATAGTGTTTGTCAAAGGCAGCCACACTGAAGGCGTGATGGACAAAAAAGCGTAACTCCCCTAGGCTGAGGTAGAGCAAAAATAAAATCCCAAATATTGCAGCTAAAACCACTTTAATCCAACGCCAAACCTTACTTTTGGCCTTGGTTTCTTTCGTCAGATTTTTGTTTTTAAATGAGATCATGTTTCGAAGGATTCAATCGCTACCGTTCTCTGATCAGATTAATTTTAGTCGAAAACACCTCAAAAACCAAGTGAGAGAGGTGATTTTTTGTGGTTTAATCGCCAAGTCCAAATTCTCTCCAATCCCCGAAGGCGAGGAAACGTTTCCTCGCCTTCATTGTGGAATAAGAAAATATGAGTGCCAGAATCACTCCACTCGTTTGATTTGGACCTCCCCCTTATTCAATCAAACCCATCATATTGTCCCCCTCCTCATATGAGGAGGGGGAAGGATTTGAAGGTGAGTTGATGGCAAGGGGGTGGTTCTGTAATGGAGGGGTGAGTATATACTTTTGGTGAGGGTGGGTATATACTTTCGTCTCAATTACGAATTACAAGTTACTAATTACGAATTAAATCGCAATGCCTAAGATCTCAATTCTTAAATTTTATTCAGCCTATAAATAGCTTAAATAAAGTAAATTCTAAATCATTTAGACATTAGAAATTCAAGCTTAGGATTTGTTTGGAAACGATTGGTGAGTACTGGAATGAATTGGAATGAATTAAGACATGAGTATATAGTTGGGCAGAGGGTGAGTATATACTTCATGTCAGGTGCGGAGTGCTAAGTGCGAGGTGCGACGTAAAATGGAGATCCAACTGAAACGTAATGCGTACTACGTAATCCGTAATGCGTAATTGAGAAGATCCCCCCAGCCCCCTTTAGCAAGGGGGAGCCAAATACAAAAACTAAAACTATCCGCAACCCATCCGCAACTACACCCCATGCACCTGATGTTTCAAGTCCTTTCCTTTGACCAGGCGATGAATGGACTCCATGGCCTCATCATACATGCGCCCAATGGAATCATCTGCATAAAAAGCGATATGAGGGGTTACAATCACTTCATCTAAATGCAAAATTTCATTGTGTTTTTTGATGTTGTTCTCATGTTCCACCACATCCAAGGCCGCTTCCGAAATCTTACCCGACTTAATGCCTTTGATCAGGGCTGGCGTGTCGATGAGTTCCCCCCGAGCGGTGTTGATGAGCATGACTCCTTTTTTCATTTTTCGGATGCTCTTGGCATTGATCAGGTGCTCCGTCTCGGGAAATAAGGGGGTGTGCAACGTGATCACATCCGAGCGTTTCCAGATCTCATCCAACGAATCCACATAATCAAAGTGATAGTCGATGGCTTTATCGTGATTAGGGTACTTGTCATAAGCGATCACCTTCATCTGAAAACCCAATGAGGCAATGCGGCAGACCTGAACCCCAATTTTCCCCGTACCTATGACACCCAAGGTCTTTCCACGCAACGCCATACCTCGTAAGCCCTGCCACTCAAACTTATCTTTCTCAGTCCGCTCTTCACCTTCCACAACGTTCCGAGCCGCACTCAAAAGCAAAGCAAAGGTGTGTTCAGCAATCACATGGCTGCCATAGTCAGGCACATTACACACAAACACATTAGCTTTGTCTGTCGCTTTCAAATCAATGTGATTGTAGCCCACACTCCGGGTGACCACCATTTTTAAGTCTGGCAGCTGAGACAAGACTTTTTTAGAGATCGACGAATAAATGAAGGTACAGACCACCTGAGCTTTTTTATATTTTTTGACATTTTTCTCGGTCAGAGGCTCTTTGACGATTTTTGCCTTCGGAAAAGCCTTTTTGATGCGTTTTTCATCGGTTTTTTCCACTTCAAAAAAGTAGACATTGCCTGGTTTAATGTTCCAAGGATTCATTTTGGTTGAATTCATTTTTTTGTTTTTTATTGAGCAGCTAAATTATGGCTTTTTTGGAAGCGTCTGGCAAGAAGGATTTAATATTTGACAAAATTTAAAAAAAACATTAAAATTTGGAGCAAAGTTGCTCCTTTCCACCACCGATTTTTTGAATCGGGACATTCCTTTATTTGATCGCCTTCTTCCTTCTGAGGAAGCGATTTACAAGGAAAATAAAGTGAGTCCCCCCGATTCAAAGCGTCACGTCGCAAGATAGGCCTATTTTTGGGATGCCAAAAGTAGCTTGCTTTGCGATGTGACAGGGGTAGCCTGTCGTTAGCCGGGGGAGCCCGGGAAGTGAATTTGCCGGGTCTATCCGGCAACGCACTTCGTCGTACGCGCCAAACATCCAGCTATGGAGTATAGAACGATGAACACCACGTATGCCCGAACCCTCGCCGCCGCTCTCACCTTCACCCTCGCCGCTTGCGGCAAGGAGTACGTTGAGGGGGAAGGCAAGGCCACCAACGGCTTCACCGTCACCGGTGATTGTGGCCCGGAGGGGCTTAATCTCTCCGACTGCCTGAGTGGCACCAGCTCAACCAGCGACACCGACACCACCACCGGTGGTGAGACGGACAGCACCTCGACCAGCGACACCGGCGGCTCGACGACCGTCGTCGAGACAACGACAGCCTCGCCGACGACGACCGGCGGCGAGACGGATACCACCAGCTCAACCACCGGCGGCGACACCGACGACAGCACCACCACCGGCTCAACCACGACCGGTGGTGAGCCCGAGTGCGGCAACGGCATCTGTGAGGTCGGGGAACAGACCCCCGGCAAGTACCTCTGCAAGAAGGACTGCGAGGACAAGAACTAGACCGCCGACCCCGACTCTGCGGCTGACCTGAGTCAGCCGCGACCGCGTCAATCGAGGGGGGACTCACAATTTCCCCCTGATCTCATCGAGATCAACCAGGGGGGCCGCGCGTCAGCATGCTGACGCGCGGTTCTTCAACATACTTTAGTGAGTGCGATGTCGACCGCGTCCATGGCAGAGAAATCTTCAATTCCTTCCACAATAAAATAAAAGTAATTCAATTTAAATTAAGAGGATTTTTCAACAAAAAACAATCCCACTTTTGTGTTAAACTGAGCTCACGCAATTAACGCAGCTTAAAAGCTTACAAAGCTTAGTCGCTTCGCTAGCTTATTAAGCTCCGTCCATCTGAATAATTCACTTAGTCCCTAGTCCATACTCCTTACAAAAAATGTTCCAAAAACCCTTCGTCGTTCTCGACCTCGAAACCAGCGGTATCGATCCCAAGCGAGACGACATCATCGAAGTCGCCATGATCCGCTACGAAAACGGCAAAGAAGTCGGGCGCTACGAAGACCTCATCAAAGTCGACTACAAACTCCCCGACATCATCACCATGATCACGGGGATCACCGATCAAGATTTAGAAGCAAAAGGGAAGGAAAAGGGCCCTGTTTATTATGAAATCAAACACCTGCTCAAAGGTGCCTACCTGGTGGCCCACAACACCCGCTTCGATGTCGGATTTTTACGTGAAAAAGACATCGAACTCGATATTTTGGGAGAAATCGACACCATCCCCCTCGCCCAAATCCTCATGCCCGAGGTCGCCAGTTACAGCCTCGAATCCCTCGCCGACGATCTAAACATCAATCACGAAAACAGTCACCGAGCCATGGCCGATGTCGAGGCCACCCTTGACCTACTTAAACACCTCTGGAAATTAGGATGTCAGCTCCCCAAAGCCACTCTCACGGAAATCCGAGAACACCTCCCCAAGGCCACCTGGGATGCCGGCGTGTTCTTTGAAGCCCTCAAATCCACCTCCACTCAACTCAAAACTGATGTTCAAGCCGGCTCTTTCGATGCCGGCCCCATTGGGCTCGGCGTCAAAAAACCCCTCGAGCTCAATCACGTTTTCGGTCCCGAGGGTGGTCTCGCCAAAGTCATGGACCACTACGAATCCCGCCCTCAACAAGTTGAGATGTCCGACAACATCCTCCGGGCTTTTCAAGAAGGCTTTCATCTGGTCTGCGAAGCCCCCACGGGGGTCGGAAAATCCCTCGCCTACCTCGCCGCCGCCGCTCATCACGCCATCAGCAACAAGAGTAAGATCGTCCTCTCCACCAACACCATCAACCTGCAAGAACAGCTCTACGAAAAAGATGTCCCTCTCCTGCAAAAAATCTACGCCGAGATGACCAACAACAAAGGGGTCAACGTGGCCTTACTCAAAGGCCGTTCTCACTACCTCTGTCTCCGGCGCCTGGCCGAATTCAAACGTCGCCCACGGCTCACCCCCGAAGAGCTCATCCTGCTCATCAAAATTTTGGTCTGGCAAAACACCACTCAAACGGGAGATTCCTCAGACATTCATCTCAACCGCTCCGAAATTCTCATCTGGAATTTTGAACTCAGTGCGGATCAAAAATTCTGCACGCCACAAAAATGCAAAGCCTTCGGCAATTGTTACCTGCACGAAGCCCGTAAAAAAGCAGAAGACGCCGACCTGATCATCGTCAACCACGCCCTCCTCTGTTCCGATTTGGCTCGAGAAGGGGGCTTACTTCCCGAATTTAATTATTTGGTCGTTGACGAAGCCCATCATTTTGAAACCGTGGCCACTCAATCGTTTGGGGTACAAATCAAACAAGAATCCATTGCCGTTCCGCTCAAAACCATCCAACACCACCTCGGCGATCTGCAACGCCGTTTTTCTGGCACCTTGTTCACGGCCAGCAGCAGTTTTGAAGCCATCGATCCGCTCCTCGAGCAAATTCCCGACCTCCAACAAGAGATTGAAAATTTCTTCAGCGTGGTTTCCATTTTTGTCGGACGTAATGTTCCCGAATCCGCCTTCACCGAAAATCTACTCATCGATCAACTCCTAGGCGCGAGTGAACAATGGATGAATCTGGGGGATTCCTTCAGCTCCCTTCACCAAAAGCTAAGCCACTGGCTTCGCCAACTCCGCCAGCTCGCTGACAGTCTCGAGCTCAATGAAGGAGATGATTTCCCTGACGAAGCTGATTTTACCGATGAGCTCTTTCAAGAAATCAGTATTTTGTCCGAACAACTCACCCACGCGAGCCAGTTTTTCGACAACGAAGGAGATGCCAAAAAGCTCATTCGCTACATCGTCTCGGACATGCAAGGGGTCATCACCCTCAACATCGCCCCTCTCATTTTAGGAGAAGAGCTCAGCGAAAAACTTTATACCAAAAAGCGGTCCGTCATCTACACCTCTGCCACGCTTGGCGTTGACCTAAAATCCGAAGAACATCCTGATGCCCCCCACCCCTTCACCTACGTTCGGCGCATGCTGGGGCTCAACGATCAGTTTGAAGAGTTGATTTTAGAATCCCCCTTCGATTACGAATCTCAAACCTATGTCTTGACCCCGAACGACCTATTTCCGGTGCAATCTCGGAACTCCATCGACCAGATCAGCGAGTTCATGAAAGGTCTAGTTCAAGCAGTTGGAGGAGGAATGCTCGCCCTCTTCACCTCCCATGGGGCGCTGCAAAAAGTGTTCATGAATCTCAAAAAAGAATTGGTTAACAATGCACCCAAACTTCTAGCCCAGCGCATCAGTGGCGGGCGGGGAAAGATCATGAAGGCCTATAAAAACGATCCCACCCACTCCGTGCTCTTCGGCACCAATAGTTTTTGGGAAGGGGTCGACCTGCAAGGCGAAGCCCTTACTACTCTCGTCATCCATAAGCTCCCCTTCGACGTGCCCAGCGACCCGATTTTCAAAGCCCGCTGTGAACTGTTCCAAAACTCTTTCATGGAATATTCCGTTCCTCGAGCCATTCTCCGCTTTCGACAAGGCTTTGGTCGGCTGATTCGCTCCACAAAAGATTACGGCGCCCTAATCATTCTTGACAACCGCGTCCTGACTAAACAATATGGCCAAATGTTCCTCCAAGCCCTACCTGCCAACGTGACCATTGAAAAAACAGAGCTCTCCACCGTCCCCGACAAGGTGAGTGAGTGGCTTCAAAATTGGAAAGAAAATAATTAAACTGGGAGCTTGGAGATGGTAGCTGATAGTGAAATTCGGTTAAGATAATTCTCTATTCATCTTAAATAAGAGATAATTTAATTTATTCCAAAATACCCACTAGTCTAACAGCTAACAGCTCATAAAAACTCCTTAACAAACCAATCATATTTTGTTAATTTAAGAACGAATATGAAAAAAAGTACCCATAAAAAAGAGGCCCTGGTTTTGATTGATAAATATTTAGGAGGCATCACAGAGTCTTTATTCGACCAATACTACGAGGGTAGATCCGTCGAGGAAGTGTTTTATTCTCTGAAGGAAATTTTTTTGAAAATGTTCGGCCCAAATAAAACAAAAGCCATCTTGGCTGATTTTGCCAAAAAATATCACCTAGCCATTATTTTTGAAGATGAATAAAACTAGGCAGTGGTTCATACTGGGGGGGTTCTTATACTTCATCTTGTCGATATTCATCTATTTTCTCTTCCCTAATTTTACTGATGGGTTTCAAGCTTCAGATATCATATATGTAGTCAGCAGTGCCTTTCCTGTGTTAGCACTTGCCTACGCTCTAAGGTTTTTTGGCTTTAAAAAAGGCCATGGTCGGGCCTTATTTTACATGTTTTTATCTTTTTTATGTCTCTTTATTGGCGAGGTGCTCTGGTCCGTCTTTGAATACATTGACGTTGATCCCTATCCTTCTGCCGCCGACTATTTCTATATTTTATCGTACCCTCTGCTATTTATTGGGCTTTACAAAGAAGTGAAGCTTTTAAGGGTTAATTGGTCCATTTCAAAAGACTTATCAAATTTAATCATGGGCTTTATTGGCTTAGGTTTGTTAGTATTTGTAGGCTATTTTGGCGTTTACTATGCTTACGACCCCGTGGCAAGTCATCTTGAAAATACCGTTGCGATTGCCTATGGGGTGGGTGATTTAGCTTTGATTATTTTAGCCCTCATGGTCCTTAAGATCACGGATGAGTTTAGGGGAGGGTCGATGTTTTTTATTTGGCTGACTATTTTTACAGGTCTCATGTTCACGTTGATTGCTGACATCGGCTTTGCGATTTATTATGAGCCTTACGAAGAAGGAGTATTGAGTTATAATGTAGTGCTCGATTTGCTATGGATGGGGAGTTTCATTACTTATGCTTATGGCTTCTACGGGATGGGAAATATCATCCGCAATGTGCAAGAGAAAGTTAAAAAACAACTTCAAAGTGAAGCCGCTTAAAACCCACTTGCTCCCTCCTTTGTTCATGGCTTAAAATAGAGGTATGAACCTCAATACACCCCTCGAGGCGGCACTCAGCACCCGGTCGGAGTACATTTTAGCCCTCAAAGAGATGGGTTTATTCACCGTCCAGGACCTCCTGCTTCATTTTCCTCGTCACTACGAGGATCTTTCGGATGTGGATTCCATCGCTCAAGCCAAAGAAGGGGAGGCGATCACCACGCGAGGATTTTTGCACGGCATCAAGCAAATTCCCACTCGGAATAAGAAAGTCAAACTCATCAAAGCCATGTTCTACGATCAAGCGGGTTTTGAATGCGAGGTGGTTTGGTTCAATCAGCCTCACCTGATCCGCACGTTGCCGATGGACACTGAAATCATCCTTTCTGGAAAAGTAAAGTATTCCTATGGAAAATATCAAATTTCCAACCCTCAAATTGAGCAAGTTAAGGCAGCTCAGGTGCACAGCTCCACCATGGTCCCCGTTTATCCACAGCACGATAAAATAACCTCCAAATGGTTGCGCGAAAAAATTCATCCCCTCCTTTATCTCGCCAAAGAGTTTGATGAGGTGCTGCCTGAAGCCATTCTTGAGGAAGAAAGTCTCATAAAAAAGGCCGAGGCGATTCAAGAGATTCACTTTCCTTCCAATCCCAAAAAACTCGAGGCTGCCCAGGATCGATTAGGGTATGAGGAGTTGTTTTTATTACAATTAAAAGCCGTCAAAAAGAAAAAAGAATGGCAATCCAGTCGTCCTGAAAATGCAGAGGGAGGAATGCCTCTTGATCCCGAATTCGTCAAACAGTTTTTCTCCACCTTGCCCTACACACCCACCAATGCCCAAAAAATTGCCATTTACGAGATCCTCAAAGACATGGAAAAACCCTACCCCATGATGCGTTTGCTGGAAGGTGACGTGGGATCCGGAAAAACCTTGGTCGCCATGACCGCTATGCTCCAAGCGGTCAAACATGGACATCAGGCAGCCATCATGGCCCCCACTGAAGTATTGGCGCGTCAACACCTCGTCTCGGTCACCAACTTCCTGGCCGCTTACGAAAAAAAGTTTTCCGATCAACCCGCCATCAACCCTCAGCTCCTCATCGGCGCCCTCAAGGCGGCTGAAAAAAGGCAAGTGACCGATGCTATTGCCAACGGCCAGGTTGATATTGCCATTGGCACCCACGCCCTCATTCAAGACAACATTAAATTTTCCAAGCTTGGTTTGGTGGTCATTGATGAGCAGCATCGCTTTGGCGTCAAGCAGCGCGAAATGCTCGTCAAACAGGGTAGTCCTCACGTTCTGAACATGACAGCCACCCCCATTCCTCGTACCCTCGCCCTCGTAGCCTACGGCGATCAAGACCTCTCGGTTATCAACGAAATGCCCCCCGGCCGCATGCCCATTGAAACCAAGGTTGTGCCGCCGGAGCATCGAAATGCCGTTTACAAATTTGTGGAGGGGAAACTCCAGCAAGGGCAACAAGTTTATGTGATTTGCCCCTTGATCGACGACTCAGACACGCTGGAAGTCAAATCGGTCACAGCTGAATTTGAGCACCTCACCTCTATCTTTCCCAATCACAAAGTGGGATTGCTTCACGGCAAAATGAAATCGGAGGAAAAAGATGCCATCATGCAGGCTTTTAAAGGGAATGAAATTCAAATTCTTGTGTCCACCTCCGTGATCGAAGTGGGGGTGGATGTGCCCAATGCCACCATGATGTTGATTGAAGGAGCCGAGCGCTTTGGACTCTCTCAACTCCATCAATTCCGAGGACGGGTGGGGCGTGGGCAGGTGCAGTCCTACTGTTTTTTGTACACCAACTCCAGCTCGGAACTCACTTACACGCGCCTCAAAGCCATGACCGACCACACCGATGGCTTCATGCTGGCCGAAATCGACCTAAAGCTCCGTGGTCCCGGCGAAGTCTACGGCGTCCGTCAATCCGGCATCCCCGACCTCAAAGTGGCCAATTTGATGAATGGAGTCCTCCTGGACCGGGTACGTAAAGCCGCTGAAACCCTCGTCAAAACCTCCACTGACCTCCTCAAGTTCCCTCAACTTAAAAAGGCCTATGAGGGGTGGGTGAAGAAACTTGACACACAAAAAAAGTAAGAATTTACAACAGGAATAAATTTCATCTAAATACCTTAGTTTAAGCCAAATTAAGGAGTTATTTTTTATATTTATAAAATAATATGGATTTTATGCAAGAATAAAAACTTGCAAATATTTTAGGGATTGATATAATAGCTAGATTTGTTCAGCGCGGCGCACAAAAGTTTGCCCCGGACCGCTTCAAATCTCTCAGCTCCTTAAAATAAAAATCAAAAGACCTGGAATGACGGCACCCCAGCATCTCTGATACATCTGCCCCGCGCAAATGATCAGCGCTAGGGATTGACCCCACTCTGGATCACCTGATTCATAAAGCCCTGAGAAGAATGGGTGTAGAGACACAAAATCTTGTACCTCTACAAAACACACATTCTTCCCTAGGCTTTATGATGCGGCTCAGCCCGACTAGCATGAGTCCAACCTCATATATTCTGCCGACTATTTAATACAAAAATTAAAAACAAAAGGAGGCACCCAAGGATACGTCTTGGAAGGACGAAAACAACAACCAAAATACAGCTTAGATTTTATTTCCGATTAGTCCCGGAAAAAGTTTGGCCCTAGGTCTTACCCGACACGCTTTAAAATGTGTTCGACGTTCGACTATAAGGGGCCGGACAAAAGACTCTCTTCTAGAAGGGGGTTTTTTGTTTAAGTGACCTTTAAAATGAAGGTATCAATTTTCTTTGCTGGGCGAAGTGAATCCTTGTAACGTTCCAAACCAGGTGCCGCTTCTGCCGTGCCAATAGTGAAGCAGGGGATCTCAGGATAGAGTTTTGATTTTTCCTGATACAAAAAATTGGCCAGTCCACGATATTGAATGTCCACCTTTTGCATCACTCCGGCAAACATGTTTTTAGTCAATGGGCAGGTGAAGGCAAAGCCAGCCAGCTTACCGTCAATCTCGACATAAATATTCCTTTGAGGAAGGTTTGTGTGGTTTGGGTAATTGAGGCAGGCTTCAACATCCCACCAAAATGTCTTCTTGCCAATCTCTGAATAGCCAGAGAGATCTTTTCTATTCGCCCAATTTTTTATAAAAATCTTCACTTTTTCCGGATCATATTCATTTAAAATTGAATAGGAATAATGATTCTTAAAATAATTCAAATTTTGACGAAATTTTTTAAATTCACCTCCCTCTGCAGTAATAAGACGTTCGCACTCATAAACATATTCAGGACCCAAAAAAATTTTTTCCTTAATCGAAACACCATTTTTTCTGAGTGTTTCGACGTCTTCATGCCACCCAAATAATATGTCATGCGTTGGCTTAAAATTGCTGTTAGGAGGCATGAACTCTAAATAAATCTGTTCCTCTACGGAATAATCGATATAAATTAAATATTCGTCACCCTGTTTTTCATATAAACAGTTTTCGATCAGCCAAAAAGGGTTAGAAAAATAACTTTCTCTTCCACTTTTCCGAGAAATTTCAACAGCGATGTCAGGGGTGATTTTTTCCATCCTCAATAGAATGTGGCAATATAATTACGACTTATTCCTCCAACTTATACTTATAAAAATTCCAGCAAAAATCAGGCCCTTTTTCTTTAAAATCATGGTGGGCTTTTTTGATGATTTTCATGGCCTCCGTACAATTCTTCGCCAAAAAAATCGGTAGCATGTCTTCTGGACTCATCAATTTATGCTTCAAGGGCCACTCTTGAATCCATTCAATAAATGGCTCCCACATCTTCCCCAACAAAATAATCGGGGAATTACAAGTGTGTTGTACTTGTTCCAATTGCCAAGTGTACATCAATTCCAAAATGGTTCCAATGCCACCCGGAGCGACCACCACAAGGTTCGAAAGGGCCATAAAGTGGTCTAAGCGACCCGAAAAGCGGTCAAAATCTTTTTTGATGTCCAGATGTCCCGCACCCCCTTGCTCCATGGCTAAATTAATTTGAAGCCCTACCGAATGAACGTCATTATTTTTTCGCCCCTCCTTATGCCCATTATTGGCCGCCGCCATGAGTCCTGGACCCCCTCCTGTCACCACATCCATCCCTTCCTGAGCAATCATGCGCGCCAGGCGATAGATTTGATTATAGCGGGGATCACCCTTTTCAATCCGCGCCGACCCAAAAATCGCCACCCGAAAGTGATCTTCATCGACATGGAATTCTGTGCTATTCATGTTTATTTTTTAGGTTTCGTCCCCCAGAATAACATTTTTTTGGATGGCTTTCCATTGGCTTTTTTTACGCATTACGTAGTACGCATTACGCATCGGCCATCTGTCTCTTTTTTTACTTCGCACCTTGCACTTCGAACGTCGCACGTCGCACGTGAGATGAAGTATATACTCACCCTCTCCCCCAACTATATACCTATCCTCTGCAGAATGCTGGGGGTCATCTCAGTACCTTTTTTCTGCAAGCGACTAGCGAATAGCGAGTAGCGATTAGCTAAAATAGATCTTAGAACAGAGCTAAACGCTATACGCTAATCGCTACACACTCAAAAAATAAACTCGTAACTCGTAATTAGTCATTCGTAACTGAGACAAAAGTATATACTCACCTCAATCAAAAGTATATACCCGTCCTACCAGAGGAGACTAAATATTCCGACACGCAGCCTCTAAGTCGCTCGGTCCAATCCCGGCCTCATCATATAATTGATCGGCCGTGCCCGAGAGTTGATATTCCCGCACGCCCATATTGTTGATGACCACCGACAACCCCTCTTGCGCAATCACTGCATTCACTTGAGAAGCCAGCCCATTGTAGGGGTTATGATCTTCAATCGTGATCAGCTTACCGGTTTTTTCCAGGGAGGGAAGGAGAACATCCAAATCAATCGACTTGAGCGAGCTGATGGCAATCACCTCTACCGATACTTCTCCCTTCAATTGATCCGCTACGTGAACCGCCTGGCTCACCATGCTTCCGCCAGCCACCACGGTCACGGCTTCGCCAGTTCGAAGCAGATCTGCTTTACTATACTCAAACTGGTAGTGTTCATCGTAAAAGGGCGTTCCATCCTCTTTTAAAATCACTTCAAATTTGTGACGCCCCATCCGTACATAAAAATTTCCATAATGCGAGGCGATATAGCGAATAATATGATCCGTCTGATTGGCATCTGCCGGCTCGATCACATGCGTGTTAAAGAAGCCAACAAAAGACCCCATGTCATCAATCGCCTGATGCGTCGGCCCATCCTCACCCACGGACAAGCCGCAGTGCGTGGCGACCATCTTCACATTGGTCTGATTGATGTCATTGACCCGAGCTTGGTCTTTCGCTCGACTGCTCATGAAGGCGCCAAACGTCGACGTAAAAGGGATGTAACCGTGCAAGCTCATTCCCCCTGCCAGACTTACCATGTGTTGCTCGGCAATGCCCACCTCCAAATGTCGCTCAGGGAAGGCTTTGCCCATGACGGCCGTTTTCACGGAGCCTCCCAAATCTGCCGTGCTGGCCAAGATATTGTCATTCAGTTCTGCCAAATTGAGCAGGGCTTTACCATACGCCGAACGGCAATCCGACTTGGTGCCCGCTTCCAAAATCATCGGTTTCCCGGTTTTTACTTCTGGCATTTCACTCAAGCTCTCCACATGAGCCGGTTCAGGCGGTTGCCATTGGATACGGGCTCTAAAATCATTAATCCGCTGTCTCTCTTCATCCAATAATGCGAGCGGCCCGGACAATTCCTTCTCAGTATTCTCCTTGCTCGGAGCAATTCCATGCCAGGTCGCTTTGTCCGCCACGCCTTCGGCTTCCATAAAACTCACCCCTTTCCCCATCACGGTTTCTCCAATCAAAATCACAGGCTTATCGGACGCATAAGCCTCTCCCAAAGCCTTCCACATGGCCCCAAAATCATGGCCGTCCACTTCAATGGCCTTCCACCCTGCCGATTCCCAAGTCGCTTTCGGATTGATCGGCATGATAGATTTTGTACTATCAGTCAACTGCACCCGATTGTGATCCATGAACAAGATGTAGTTGTTCAATTTGTATTTATTGGCAAAATGCATCATTTCGTACACTTGCCCCTCATCTGACTCCCCATCACCCACCAAACCAAAGACTTTTCGATCTGTTTGCTTCATTTTTTCCGCCATGGCAAACCCACTCGCCACGGATACTCCAATTCCCAATGGCCCCGTGCCATAAGTCACCCCACGAACATGCCGGGTGATGTGTCCTTCATAAATTTCTCCTACTTTACGAAACCCTTTCACCGCTTCCTCCAGAGGGATGTAGCCCATGTGGCCTAAAATGGAATACACCGCCGGGGAGACATGTCCATTGGACACCACCACATCCTCGCCAGTTTGGCTAACAATAAACCCATAAATCAAAGCCAAATAATCGATCACACTACAGGACCCTCCCGGATGCCCTGATTGAGCATTGGTCGTCATTTCAACAATCGAACGGCGACAACTTTTGCTGAGGGCATTTAAAAAATCAAGATGGTCTTGAGTGAGCGGCTCTCCAATTTTAGGTAAATTCATGCGTTTAAATTATGATTTTCACCTCTATTTTAGCGGTTATTGGAAGGGATGACAATTCATGTTTGGTGAATTTAAATTCCCAGCCACCTCCATCCCTCCGGCATCTCATGTTTGATGGGGTTGGCTTCTATGTACACCCGCTTTTCATTTCGACTGGAATGGAGAAATCTCTCTAAATTCCAATAATTATTTTAAGTTATTAGGCAGATTTCTCGGCTCTTGCTCGAAATGAAAAGAAAGTCATGACACGACCATGAAAAAACCCCTACCTTATGAATCACTGAAAGCGAAGTAAGACACCTCGCTTTCATCCATCATCCCGCAAAAATTACGTAATTAATTACGTAATTAATTGAAAGTCTACATCAACAAGAACGGCGCGATGGCGGTAAAAATCAAGGCAGCGGCTGAAATATAAACAACAGCGGTGATTACTTTTTTTCGATGACGCATGAGGGAAAGTTAAGTTATTCAGCAGTGATGGTCTCTTGGTAAGAGCTGACATTATTTTTGTCGTCCGTCACCTCAAGATTGACCGTATAGGTGCCAGGAAATTCAAACGTGTGAGTCGGATTAGCACTGGTACTCTGCACCCCGTCTCCATATTGCCACAACACCTCTGCTATTTTACCAGTCGAGCAGCCCGAGTCAAAACTCACTGTCAACGGGGTGGGTCCAGACAAACGGCTTGAATTGAAACAAGCCTTCAGCGGAATTTCACGAACATTAATCGTCTTGGTGATGGTGTCGCTTTCATCATTATTCGTCACGACCTTCAAACGCACCACATAGCTACCCACAGCCTCATATTTATGAGACACGGTGGCTCCCGTTGTGGTCTGCGGAGTACCATCTCCAAAGTCCCACACATAACTCACAATATTTCCCTCAAAGGTGCTCGAACCGGACCCATCAAAGTTCACCGTCAGCGGGGCGGGGCCATCTTCTGGGCTCGCTTGAATGACGGCTTGCACTCCCGGTTCTTCCACAATCACCGACAAACTAGTCGAGCTGCTTTGTCCTTCCGAATCGGTCACGTTCAATGTGGCTTCAAACTGGCCAGCCGTCTCAAAGGTATATTCAGCCGTGGCACCTTCCTCATCAGCGACATTGTCACCGTCAAAGTCCCATTCATAAGTGATGATATCGTCATCCGCATCCAAACTATCCGAACCGTCAAACGTTACTTTAAAGGGCAGTACCCCGGTCAAAATAGGTTCCTCATCTTCCACCACCTCCGCGCTAGGAGTTGATTTGATCACTGATTCGGGCTCAGAAGAAACTGCTTTAGCCTGAATCTCAATCGTGGTCTCACCCACATTCCCCAGGTCATCTTCCACCTCCAAACGAACCGTGTAAGCGCCTGTTTTATCAAACACATGGGTCACACTTTGACCCGATTGCAGTTGTGAACCATCTCCAAAATCCCATTGATACTTAATTACATTTCCTTTTTGGCTAGAGGAGTCACTCGCATCAAATCGAACCTGAAAAGGGATGGTGCCAGACAGTCCCGGACTGGTCTCCACCAAGGCAGAAACCAACGGCTGATCACTTGCGGTCACCTCGATGGTGCGTGTGTACCGTTCGGCATTGTTATTTTGATCCACCACTCGGAGTAGCACTTCATAGGTTCCAATTTGCTCAAAAGTATGTCTTGGACGGATGTTATCTGGCCCCTCCAAGTCAAACTGACCGTCCCCGTCAAAATCCCAGTCCAAACTGCTCACATTTCCTTCGGGGATGATGCTGGTGGCATCAAATTGAACCTCCAAGGGGGGAATGCCTGAGTTAGGAGTGGCATCAAAAAGGGCATCACCGATCACAATGATTTTGATATAGGGCTCTCTGAAGGTCTCTTCGCCCTGAATCTTCACTTGGAGTCCCACATTATACGTCCCTTTCAAATTGTACAAACGAGTGATTTCAGCATCCCGGACAGGTGTTTCAAATTCACCATTGCCATCCAAATCCCAATTCATGGACTCGATGGTCAAGCCACTGTTTTGAAGATTTTGAGCCACGCTCGCTGCACTGAAGCGAATTTCGACAGGTGCTTCTAAATTAGTCAAATCCTCCGGTTCCACCACCACAATTTCGGCAATCACCGACTCGGGAATGATCACAATACGATCGATATAGCTCGACAAAAAGACCCACAAAATCACTAAAACTACCAAAGCGCTCGAGCTCAAGACGCTCACGCGAGCATTGTGACGACGCTTATCTTTGTCTGTTTTTTGAGCGCTACCAAAACGAAAAATCCCCACGACCGCAATGACCAAGAAGAGGATGGAAAATAGGCCAAAAGTAAAGCCAACCACCCCTTGTAAAAAGGTCTTAATGCCGCCTGGATCTAGGCCAAGGGCTTGCATGATGGGATTCGAAGCGCCCGTACGTGAAATAGTCAACACCATCAAGACGACGAACAATATGAATAGCAGTACAAATCCTCCTGCACAACCCACCAAAAAGCGCCGTTTGGATCCTGTCGTCTTTTCTTTTCCAATTTTTTGAGACACTTTCTTTCCTGCCGGACTCGCGGGCGTTGCCTTAGTATCAGAGGTGTTAAACGGAGGCCTCACTGGCTCATTCAGTGGTTTAGTTTCAGGGCTTTTTTCAGGAGCTTGCCCCGAATTTGTCCCGTTCATCGTTGGGTTCGGTTCAGGTGAGGCGGGCGCCGGAGCCACTATATTTTGAGTCACTGGCTCAACGGGCTCTGGCTTTTTCATTTCCGATTGAACCGCTTCTGGCTTCGTCTGATCCACTCCTGGGGCCACACTTCCAGTGGCCTGCGTTTTAGGTTCAGGTGAAACAGGAGTGCTTTCTTCCGGCGTACTTGAAACTGGCTCAGTTCCCGGCTGATTGAGATTCACATTCTCCATTTCAGGGTTCCTGGGCTTTTCAGAACTGGATTCAGAATTCTGATTTTGATCGTCAGTATCTGGCATGTTTGTTTTTTTATTTTTATTACTCTCATTTTACCGGATTCTAGCCTTAAAAGTCAATCTGACCCCGACCGATGATTTTGCGAAATGAAAAGTATATACTCACCCTCTCTCCATCTATATACTCATCCTCTTCAAAATGCTGAGGTTCATCTCAGTACCTTTTTCAACAAGCGATTAGCGAATAGCGACTAGCGATTAGCTGAAATAGATCTTAGAATAGAGCTAAACGCTATATACTGACCGCTACACGCTCAAAAAATCAACTCGTAATTAGTCACTCGTAATTCGTAATTAAAACGAAAGTATATACCTACCTCAACCCAAAGTATATACCTAAGTATACATTAAAGGCTAGTCGCTGACCACTACCCGCTAATCGCTATAAAATGCTATACTCAACTTATAAAAAACATAAAATGCTCATCGACTACCACTTACACAATCACTTCTCTCCTGATTCTGAAGCAGACACCCGAAAAATGGTGGCCCGTGCCATCGAAATGGGCATGCACGAAATCTGCTTCACCAATCACGTGGAAACCCACGATAAGCAAACGGGTAAAGCTGTTTTTGATCCCAAAGAGGCTAGGGAGCGTTTTAAGGCGATCAAGCAAGAGCTAGATGAGGTCCAAGCTGAATTTCCTCAGGTCCGAATCAAGTTTGGTGCGGAGCTCGAGTACGTTCCTGAACACATGGAGGCACTAGCTCAATTTGTTGCAGACACCCCTTTCGATTTCATCCTGGGATCAGTCCACATTGTTCAAAGCGTCATCATTGCGTCCCATAAATTCGCCCATCAGCTCTACCAAAAAGTGGGCGAAGAAACAGCCTACCTAGCTTACTTTGAACTCCTTCAAAAAATGGTGGCGTGGGGGCATTTTGATGCAGTGTCTCATTTTGACATCAATAAAAAGGCTGGTGTTCAATTTTATGGCCCTTTTCAGCCCGAAAAATATAAAGATCAGATCCGTCTCATTCTCTACGCCATGAAGGAAAAGGAGATTGGACTGGAGCTCAATACCAAGTGCATCAACAATAGGTGTCACGAAATTTTCCCTCATCCTACGATTCTAAAATGGGCCTTAGAAATAGGTATTAAGCACTTCACTCTCAGTTCGGATGCACATAAGATTGAAGATGTCAGTCAACACATTCAGTATGCCTTTGATTTGGCGAAGGAGCTCGGTATTCCCTCATTGAGCACCTATGAAAAGCGGGTGCCCGAACCGCACGGTATCTAAATATACAAATTTAGTGAAAAAGGAAAGCGTATAAAGTCAAATCAATTAAACACCGAGGCTTTTATTTTTTGTTTGTTTTTTCTTTTTGTTCATTTTTGACGCCAAAAACGAACCAAAAAGCGCTGGGGAGAACACGAAGCGGGCTCAACACTTCTCCTTTTCTCATCATTTTAACCACACGTTTCTCCCCAGACCCCTGAATTTCCGAGAAATCAACGGATAATTAGGCTTTTAACCAAAAACTTTCTTAAAATAATTAAAATTCCATTTATAAAAAATCCGGGGCTATTCGAAAACCATTCGTAAAACAATCCGTAAAGCCATTCGTTTAACCATCCGATTAACTTTTTTTCAACCAATCAGGCACGGGGCCATCGGATTGGCTCAGGTCTTCACTCGGTCCATCCGCAGGCTTGTCAGAAAAGTCAGCCGTGGGGGCAGGAGGAGTGCTCGAAGCTGGATTGCCTGTTGCAGGTGCAGCTGAAGCAGGAGATTCAGGTGGCTTTTGCTCGTTTGGTTTTTTAGGTTCAGTCGAATTCGGCCTTTTTTCTGTTGGAGTCGGTTCTGGTTTCTTTTCTTCAACCACCTCACCTTCAATCACTTCATTTTTTGGCTCGGTTGGCTTTTGACCTTGGGATTTTAGCCAATCTGGCACCGGACCATTCGATTCCGGCTCAGGAATGGGCTCAGTCGGGGCTACTGGCTTTTCTTTTTGAGCTTCAATTGGCTTTTCAGGAGCTTTTGGCTTTTCCTCTTCAGCAGGTTTTGGAACCGGTTCAGGCTGGGGAGCTTCTTCTTTTTTCTGGGTGGGTTGATATGGAGGAATTTTACCCCCTGTCACCCCTGCTTCAGGACCCATTGGCATGTCTTCATCCATCTCATCATTCAATCCCAAAATTCCCAATAGTTTGATTTTGAGCTCATCGATCAATTCTTCAAACACCAAGTCCGGATTCTTGATTTTCAAGCCAATGAGGGTTCCTCCCACAATCAAAAGCAGCAGCAACAAAATGCCTAAAATAATATACAGAATGATTTTAGCAATCCGGCCAATCAATGATCCTGACTCACCATTTGTATCTCCCGTTTGATTTTCAATCACTTCTTCACCGCTCGTGTTCTGACCCACTTCAATGTCTGTGGTTTGGGTGCTTTCTTCACCAGCCGAGTCGGTCACGGTCAAGGTCACCACATAGGTTCCTGCTTCCAAATAAGTATAACTAGGATCCTCAAGGGTGATTTGGTCCTCTTGGGCCAGATAATTTTCTTCATCAGGATCCCCAAAACTCCATCGATAAATCAACGCTTGGCTGTCCAGTTCCGCCGAAACAGTAGAATTATTGATGAAGCCCACCGTATTGCCTTCCACCTGATAGTCAAAAGCAGCATTCGTGATTGCAATGTCATTCACCTGAATTTCTTTGCTGAAACTAGCGGCATTGGCATTTTCATCCATCACGAGGACAGAAGCTTGCTTGATACCGGGGTTGTCGTAAATGTAAGTCACTTGATTGTCTCCTTCGATGATCTGGTCCACCTCTCCATCTCCATCAAAATCCCAATCAAACGTGTAGCTCTCCAACGATTGAGTGAGTCCCTCTACCGAAAAACTGATCAAATCACCCCGTTGTACGGAATCTTTGTCAGATTCTAAACGAATGGCGGTGGAACCGCCTTCGGCAGGGGCCACTTCCGGCCGCTCGGTAAAAATCACCTCGCGTTGAATCTTGCTCCCCACACCACCTGTCCCCACCGCAATCAATTGAGCAATGATCTGCTCGTCAGATTTTTCATACTCAGTCACCCACACGCCACCGGTTTCAAATGAGGGATCATTCAAATTATCAATGTCATTGGCAGGATCACCATCGGCATCAGAATCCACCAAAATATTTTTGTCGATGCGATATTCTAAAATTTCCCCCTCACTCCGACGGCTATAAAAGGCCACCGTGTCTTTCTCATCATAAACATAAATATTGTTATCCGTTGAATCTGTAGCAGGAAGGGTATCTAGTACTGCAATTGGGTCACCTGTCCCCGAGGTTTCAGGAGCAAATTCAATATTGACTTGTTCCGACGCCTTGCTTCCTGAAGCGGTAACAATAGTGATCAAGGCTGCAATCTGGTTTGATTCCTCTTGGCTGTAGGTCGTGTCCCAAATACCTCCTAACAAATAGGCGCTACTGGCAGAATTATCCACATCGTCGTCAGGGATACCATTGCCATCCGAATCTTCATAAATATTACGGTCGATTCGGTATTCCAAAACGTCTGGTCGGGGGTTGATGGCAAACGCCACCCGTCCGTCACTGCCTAAAATTTTCACGGTATTATTGGCATCCATGGCCGGCAAGGTTGAAAAATCAACCGCCAAGGGCACATCAAACACCCCCTCCGAACTTCCCGAGTTGGGTTTGGAATACCGTCCTCCCGCCATGACACTCACCGTGGTGTTTTTGATATTTCCCACGCCATCATCAATCGCTAAATTCACAATGTATTCGCCTTGTAGATCAAAGCTATAGCTAAAAATCGCATTTGATTGAGTGTCAACAATCGCTCCATCCTTGGTCACGACCCACTTATAATCCGCTCCTGGCTCAACATCCTCAGCCTCAAGCGTGACGAGTCCCCCCAGAGGCACTTCCATTTTTCCGCTGGCTTCAGCAGACGAGACCCAGCTCATCATACTGATGAGAAGAAAAGCCGATAATGTGAGAAATTTTTTAAGCATATTTTTTTAGCTAGTCACTCCTGGAGACCCAACTCGTAATTTGTAATTCGTAATTAATAATTAACTATTGGACATTAATGATGACTTCTTCTTTGATATCGCCATAAAAGGTGTCTGTGGCTGTGATGCGAATGCGATTGGCTCCTGGATCGATGGCTGTGAAAACGGTCTGAGCTTTCGAATCGATCGCATCAATCGGAGTGGGACTAAAACTTCCGGTCCCTTCCAAAAGCTCAAAGAAGACTGAACCGGTATAAGTCGAATTGTCCGCGTTTAAAATTTGAGCGGTGATATCCGCCGTTCCACCCGGACGAAGTTGAATCGGCGAAACAGAAACATTCAGCAAAGTGATTGGCTGATTGGGCGCTCGCAGTGCAATCGTTCGAGCGGTGTTTCGCTCTCGATCGGCAGAACTCAAATTCAAGTCAATGTCACGAACAGCGACACCTTCATTTCCCAAACTGTCTTTCGTGGTCAATTTAGCTCGGTACAGCTTTGTTTCAGGGTAAGTGAAGGAAGGATTGATTTCCGTCGATTCCACATCATCATCCGTGGTCCCATTCCCGTCGGCATCTTCTTGGACATCAAAATCCCATTCATAACGGAGGGTTTTATCTTCTAGATCTCCATCCACCGCCGAATTACTTGCGTCAAAGTCAACGGTATTCCCTTCAATCGAATAAATATAACTGGCTTGAGGATAGGCGTTGGTCGATTCCACAAAAACCGTTTCAGTCACCGATGAGGAAAGACCTCGGTGGGTCACTCTCAGGCGAACCTCATACTCTCCCGGCGTATTGAACTGTCGGCTTACCTGCGGTCCGCTGCTGGTGTCATCAAAGGCGCCGTCTCCATCAAAATCCCACTGAAAGGCCGAATTGGGAAGTTCATCCCCCTGAGGATCATACGAATCAGACACAAAGGTGATGGAATCTCCCACAGAAATCGTGGTTTTATCCGCTGTGAACGCCGCGACAGGCGATAGGTTCGGTCCATTGGTAGCCTCCACATAACTCACCTCACCAAATCGCTCAGTAGTGTTAAACGTACCATTGTCATTATCGATGACTTCGGCCACAAAGAAGAAACGATTCTCAAGTCCCGTCTCACCTTGAGCAGTCACCACCATATCGGTTTCCGGTTCTGACGTTGAATGGAGTCCTAAACGTTCATTTGAGGCCCCTTCCGGATAGTACCACCAACGGTATTTTTTTACTTGCCCGTCGGGATCCATGGCTCCCACAATCTTCAAATTCACTTTGGTTGGGGTCACCAACCCTCGATCGCCCTCATCTTGAATCACGAAATCCGTGATAGTGGGGGATTGATTGATGACTTTAAAGTAGAGCACATCCTCATTACTGATCTTTCCACTGACATCGTCTCGAACGGTCAAGGTGACGGTTTCACATTGGTTTTCGGGGGTAAGCTCATTAAAACGCTTGGTGAACTGTTTAGTGGTATTGTTGGTGCCATCCGAAAATTCCCAATTGTAGCTCAATAGTCGACTAGACCCATCCCGATTCACCGAGTTTTCTGCTGTCAGCACCACATTTTCTGCCCGGCTGACAAAATAGCCACTCTTCCCCTCTCCACACAAATCTTCAGTCAATTCCGGACTACGGCCTCCCACCGTGGCTTCCGCCAAGGCAATGGGATTGTCTCCCTCGGCTACCAAAACAAAAGCACTCACCTGGTTGCTGTTGTCATCTCGGTCAAAAAAGTTGAGGGTCACTTCATATTTTCCTTCTTCTTGATAGGTGTGAGTCACACTACTTTCCTCCGTGCTTGCTGTTTCTCCATCTCCAAATTCCCACAGATAAGCCACGGCATTCGAATTCGCGGCTGAGAAGGTCACGGGTTGACCCAATTGAACCGCTTTTTTATCGATTTCAATTTCACTTGCCAACACCGACTCTACCTCCACATTCTTTTTGATTTGATGGGTTTTTCCAAAGGCATCTGTCACTTGCAAGGTGGCTTCAAAAATACCGGTTCGTCGGTAGGTGTGAGGGGCCAACAAATCCGAGCTATTGGTCACTTCAAATTGTCCATCGCCATCAAAATCCCACGAGTAAGTGATTTCATCGCCTTGATCCGGATCGTAACTATTCGACGCATCAAACTCAATCAAATTCGGCTGGTTTGGACTTGGCGCCTCGTAGGTAAAATTCGCCACCGGTTCGCGGGATTCCACCGTCAATTCTTCAGTGGTTTTATCTTGAGCCCCCAAGGTATCGGTAATGGTCAATTCCACATCATAAGTCCCAGGACTCTCAAATTGATGCGTGAAATTCTCATTCGTGCTGGTAGCTACCACTTGATTGTCAGCATCTAAAATTTGCCAACTGTAGGCAGTGATAATCCCATCGTCACTGCGGCTTTCGATGCCGCTAAATTTATATTCCGTGTTCACATCCCCCCCCGTTTCTGGATCGACCTCAATTTGAGCCGCCAGAGGTTTGACGACAATTTTCACCACCCGCCGATCAATCACATCTTGATCGTCAGTGACCCGCAAGGTCACAAAGTATTCCCCTTGTTCTGCATAGCTGTGGGTCACCGGTACGTCTGAACTGCGTGTGTCACTAAAGCCATCGCCATAAAACCATTCATATTGTTTGATATTTCTACCTTGAGCAGGCACGGTAATTGAGGGGTCAAAAGTGATCCCTGTATTGGCTTCTTCCAAAGTCACATTGAAGAAATCCGTCGTTTCGGATCCATTCACTCTAAAAGCAATGCGAGTTGCCGGAGGATTGGCTCGAATCAAGACCGTTGACACCCCATCCATGGCCATTTTGTAGCCTGCATCATCTTTATTGCTCGTGCTCACTTGCAATTTAACAGTATAGGTATTGGGCTCTGTAAACTCATAGGTCGCAAATGGCTCATTGCTAAAATTATCCGATTGACCATTCGGCTGAAGAATGGACCACGTGTAATCCGCAATGGTTCCTCCCGTGGGATCACTGGATGACAGTCCATCAAAGGTCACGGTAAACGGCACATTGCCCTCGCCTGGAACCGCTGTGATTTGAGAACGAACGACGGGGAAAGTTAAAATCAAATCCCGAAGTTCACTGTAAGCATCTTCAAATTGGAGCAAGAATACCCCGCTGGTCGGATCGGTTTCTAAATCACTTAAGGCGCTCTCAGTGTCATTCCAGGCCTCAAGGGTTCGATCAGCTTCAGGCATGACCGTTTTGAGCTCATCTAAATCCTCAAAAACGAGGGATAGATTTTCAAGGGCTGAGATGGCTCGATTTAAAATCACGACGGCATTGTTCGACAGTGGCGCAAAGTCACCAGGGTTATCGATCAAATCTTCCAAGCCACTGATCTTCGCGGTCACATCCCCCGAGGTCAAAATCGTTTCAATTTCAGTTTGAAGGTCATCATCCAAGGTCTGAATGTCGCTACCCAAATCCGACAAGGCTTCAATCAATTGATCCAAAGTCAGATCGAGTTTATTTAAGGTGTCAATACTCAAGCCCTGATTCTCTCCTCCTGTAATTCCACCCTGGCCTCCAGCTCCTTGAATTTCACATTCATTTTGATCCAAGTTACAGACATAACCCGTGGCACAATCGGTGTTGTCTGAACACTGGGCGCCTGAGGCTCCATTTTGGTTATGACAGAAGCCAAACCCATCACATTGTTCCGGCGCATCACAATCTGAATTCACTTCACAGGTTTCACTGCCTCCATCTTTACAGGTGGCATCGTCACTACAATATTGACCGGGACTACAGTCCACACTGGTCAAACAGGCAAAACCTTGAGGGAGTGCACACACATTGTTTTGACACACAAAACCTTGAGCACAATCAGCATCCACATCACAAACATTTCCGCCTTCGGGCTGAGCCTCACAGAAATTGTCTTCGCCACATACAAAGCCAGCGCCACAATCTGCATCAATCGTACAAGTTTCTCCTCCTCCTGCACTGCTGGTGATGAATCGAACAATCGAAAGGGATAAAATCACGACCAAAAGTCCAATTGAGGCATACATTATGATTTTTTTAGCCTTGGTGATCTGCTCATCATTCCCACTGGACACCACCCAAAGTACGCCAGCGTAGATAAGCATGATGACGGCTAAGAATCCCAAAAAGCCAATAAAATAATTCACAATCGAAAGCACCACAGCTCCCAGAGGCCGCTTGTCAATGTCCGAACTGATACTCACTTCGTCTGTTCCTGCCACTGTAAGACCACTTCCTCCCTCCTCAAGGCCCTGGGCCAAAAGGTCTGGGGCCAGCTGAACCGTCACGATCAAAATGAGGGTGATGACGGCGACTTGCGCGGTAAATTTTAGAATTTTTTTGAACATATTTGTTTTTTGTCTTGGTTGGGTGGAGGATTATTGATCTGGATTCAAGCCTTCCACAAGGTCTTGGGTGAATAGGCGAGTGATCGAGAAGGAAAGGATAACGAGTACCAATCCAATCGTCGACCAGAGTAAGATTTTTTTCGCTTTCCCCACTTGCTCATCATTTCCTGCCGCCGTGATGTACATCACGCCAGCGACGACGTAGCCTAGAAAGGCGGCTAGGGTCAAATAAGGCAAGGCAAAGTTCACGAGTTTTTTGATGAAGTCTCCAAAGTCACTCGTACCCGTCAAGCCAGTCGTCTCCAACGTGTCCCCTGCAAAACTGGTGCCGGCGGCTGCTTCAGAGGTACATAAAATTGTCTCATCTTCATTTTGAGGATCGCTACAATCCACATTTTTACACAGTTCGTAGTTCTCATCGCCTTCTTGGATGTCCCCCAAACAGGCGCCATATTCCACCTCAAAACCTCCAAAAATCTGAGCGTTCGCATTCAGCGCGAAGCCCATACTGCTGACTATCAAGGCAAGGCCAATGGCCAGTCCTTGGCTCAGTTTCCGAAGATGAAAGCGGAATAAAAAGTCCATGTTTAGCTAAATTAATCCCTTTATTATATCAAATTTCATAACAAAAATCAATTTTAACGTTGACAATTTTGGCAAACTTGCTAACCTACACTCAGTTTTGAGCAAAAAACATGCCAAAAAACCTTCAACAAAACATTATTCTTAGCATTATTATTTCGCCACACCGTGGTGCATAGTTTTGTGTAGAATAATCGTTTTGTTCCAAACTATCCGCCACAAAGAGGCGGGTTTTTTATTTTTTAAAGAAATTTAAAATGGGATTATCTACAGCATTAAATTTAGATGAAAGAAATTCTATAGCTTCGCCGGATCCCCTGGATGCAATAGGGATCGAAGCAGATTTGGTTAGTTGTGATCCAGAAGACATGACAGAGGTTATTCCTGCGAGTGCACCGCAGCTGACAACTGATTTAAGTGGCTATGAAAGCGTATTAAGTGGGTCACGAGGGGCATTGGAAGGTCTTACGTGTGCAGTGAAATCTAGAGTTTGTGGGCTAACGGGAGATAAAATCCAAGAAGATGCGCCGCAGGATAATAAACGTAAGATTTCAAGGGTTAATAATCCATTTGGAGGATCTGATTTTCCTCCAGAAGTTGAAAGACTTTTGGTTGAAGGTGCTGAAACATCACGAAGATGGCTTCATAGAGTTGTTACTCTATTAGAAAAATCAAATCGTTCAGGAGATTATTTTAGTGCTGGAGCTTTGCTGTTGGCATTAAAAAAGGCAGGCAGAGGAAGGTTGACTCGGAGGAGAAAAAAAATCATAGAAACCATCGCCAAAGATTACGAATTGCCCGAGCATTTTTAGTATCCAAGGTAAGTAAAGTGACTCACAATCTTGCCCCCTAAAAAGGGGAATGGTCATCGTTCACAATCCCCGTGACCATTCTCCTTTTGAGGACTTAATTTAATGAAAAATGACTACGTAGTACGTATTACGCGTATGCCATCTTTCCTTTTTTACTGCGCACTTCACACTTAGAACTTTACACTTGAGATGAAGTATATACTCACCCCATCCCCAACTATATACCTAACCTCTGCAAAATGCTGGGGTTTATCTCAGTGTCTTTTTCGACAAGCGATTAGCGAGTAGCGAATAGCGATTAGCTAAATACAGCTTTAAGAAGCCCCCTCTGGCTCCCCCGAAGGGGGAGGAAATATTGAGATAACTTGTAATTCATCACTCGTAATTCGTAACTAAGAATAAAGTATATACCCACCTCAACCCAAAGTATATACCTACCTCACACCCCAATGTCACTCCCGAGCCTTTATGGTCCACGAGCGTAGCGAGTGGTTTGCCAGAAAGGTTAACTCGGGAGTCTTTTTGAATTCAGTCTCCAAATACAGACGACTCTAGGGTCAAACGTTTGCAAAACTTGCCTTCAGGAATTGGTTCATCTTTTTTATTTTGGATCACCCCATCATCCACTGACGTTCTTAAAAACAAAAAAGCGAAGACCAAAGTCTCCGCTTTCGAGGATTTAATTCAGATAAACTCTATTTTTCACCCTTCTCCTCCTTGTCAGCCTTTTTAGCTGGCTTCTTTTCTACTTTCCCCCCTTTCTCTGTGGCAGTTTTAGGTTCAGCTTTTACCTCAGTTTTTTTAGCAGCGGGTTTAGCGCCACCACTGCGTTTCGCCAAAGCCCCTAAATCAGGAGCTTCTCCCTCAGCAGGCAAGACAGCTTTCACTTCGTTTACAATTTTTTCAAAGACTTCAGGGTGATTGGTCGCCAGCTCAGAGAGCATCTTACGATTGATTTTGATGCCTGCGAGTTCCAATCCATAAATGAATCGGCTGTAGCGAAGATCATGTTGACGGCAAGCGGCATTGATACGCAAAACCCACAATTGGTGGAAGCTACGTTTCTTTAGACGTCGGTCGCGATAGGCGTTTTGACCCGCCTTCATCACGGCATTTTTAGCCAATTTAAAAACATTCTTGCGTTTTCCGCGATATCCCTTGGCCAGTTTCAAAACCTTTTTATGTCGGGCGCGGGCTGCTACCCCTCGTTTTACTCTCATTGCGTGGTGACTTTAAGTGTGTAAGTGTGTAACTATCTAAGTGTTTAACTAATTTACCCCTTGTTTGGCAGTAGTTTTTTAAGCGTTTTGGTGTAACCACTGGCTTTTAAAGTGCGACCAGCCAGCCGCTTTTGCTTTTTAGACTTTTGTTGAAGCAGGTGGTTGTGAGCCGCCTTCTCGTGAGCAAAAGCCCCTTTTCCAGTGCGTTTGATGCGCTTTTTGGTACTGCTGGAGGTTCGTTGTTTTCCAGGTCGTGCTTTTCCAGGCATAATGATTTAATTACGAATTACAAGTTTTTAATTACGAATCGTTTTGGAGCGTTTAGCGATTTGCGTGTAGCGCCTAGCTCCATTTAAGATGTGCTTCTAGCTATTCGCTGGTCAGTTACGAATGGGCTGCGAAGCCCCCTCTGTCTCCCTCGAAGGGGGAGAATAAAATGGAATGCTTTTTTTAGTTTACTCCTCCCCTTTGGGGAGGCTGGGAGGGGCTTCTTTCTTCGCACCTCGCACTCATTTAATCGGATTCAAGATCATGGTCATCTGATAGCCTTGACGCTTTGGATTTTGCTCAATCGTGGCCACATCCTCTAGCATTTTGAAGAATTCATCCATTTTGGCATATCCCAGATCTCCATGGGCCATTTCACGGCCTTTAAAGATGATTACCACTTTCAGAATACTCCGATTATCAAGGAATTTACGGGCTTGCTTGGCTTTAACTTCCATATCGTGCAGCCCCGTGCGAATGCTCAAACGAATGGTCTTGGTTTCCGTTTGCTTATGAGCCTTCTTTTGCTTCTTATCCTTCTTTTTTTGGTTGTAAAGATAAGTCCCAAAGTCCATGATTTTACAAACCGGTGGACTGCTCATGGGAGACACCTCAACCAGATCCAAACCCTTTTCTTTAGCGCGTTTTAGGCCTTCATCCGTGGTCATTTCGCCCACAACATCACTCCCCTCAACGAGAAGTATTTTAGGAGATCTGATGGCCTCATTAACACGTAAGCGCTTAGCGATAGGAATGGAATTAAGCAATATCATTTGGAGGAAGCCTGATGATTCTAAAAAAGATCCATTTAAAAGTCAAGTATTTCTTTTAAAAAAGACCAAATCGAGGTGCAGTTGGTTGTTTTTTTGGATAGTTCACGAATCGTCTCACGAATTGCTTACGAATGGACTACGAATAGCTACGGATCTTCTTCGAATGGTTTACGAATTGAAAAAAACTTAATCCTTAGTCCATACTCCATAGTCCTTAAGAATCAAAATCCCCGCTGAATCGCTCCTTGCACAAAGCCCAAAGCCAAAAGGGCAATGATGGGGGAGATGTCAATCATGCCCATTCGTGGAATGAAATTGCGAAAAACCTCCAAATAGGGTTCCGTCAGCCGATGCAAAAAAACGTGAATTGGATTCCGTGGATACGGTTCCACCCAGGATAGTAAAATCCGGGCCACAATGGCGAACTGAAAAATTCCAATCGCAGCTATGATGAGTCCCTGGATGTCTCGCATGGCGTTAAATTAATTTAGCAAAGGTCATCATGCGCTGGTCATCGCCCAATCGATACGAAAAATAATTCGGATCACATTTCGTGCAGATGCCAGCCACCTCC
>JAUHWS010000056.1 GCA_030427295.1 bacterium
TCGACGGTGTATTCAACGGTTGGACTGACATTGCCCACAAAATCAACCACGTAAATTTCGTAGGTCACACTGTCTGCCTCATCGGTTATTTGAGTGTCAGTGAATTCATTCTTGTATCCACTGTAAGCTTTGGGAAATGACTTATCTTCTCCGTTTGTAACTAGGGTTTTATCAATACGGACATAATCAACGTCATAATCTGCCAGCGCATCCCACGTTAAAATCAATTCTCCTTCTTCGTTGAGTTCATGCTGTGCCCCTGAAACCGGATAGGGATTGATGAAGTCGGTATTGTCTATGTCTTCGACTTCATAGTGGTTTAAATCCAGGACATCCACCTCCAAATCTCCATTCAAATCCATGCCAAGATAACGGTCGCTAAAGTCATACTGGTAGGTTCGAGCTTGAAGGAGATCAATTTCAAGTTTTTCTTCTGGTAGGAAATCTTTTTTAACGGGAATGTGAACTACTTTGTAATCCGAAGAATAGGTGACTTCAGCGTTGGCGCTCACACGCCCATTTTCAACGGCCTCTCCGGTGAATTTGGGAGTGGCTTCTGTGTGCCACAAAATCCACATGTCTGGATCGAGAATGAGGTTGATACCGTGCTCGGCAGTGATTTCTTCCTCTTCATCAGCCTCAATGGTCAGCGGTGAAAAATCACGTATCTCTTGCAGCTGCATGACGGTTGGAAAGGTGGACCCAAGACTTGCGGCTGAGGCTGTTTTTAGAGGTAAAAAAGCGAATGATAAGGCAAGCATCCAAGCGAAAAAGTATTTAGTTTTTTTCATGTATCTTAAATTAGATCTATAACTAGCTTGATTATAGCAAATAACTTTTTTATCGAATACCAAAAAACCCCTCCGGAAAACCGAAGGGGTTTTTGGCGCTGTTTGTTACAGACGTAAGTTTAGGATCGTGGATCCATCAAGCCTTACGGAGCAACAAAGATAACTTCGTCAAGTTGGTTAACTTTAAGTTTGTAACCATTGGTGAAGTCATAGCTACTAGAGTTGTTGGCCACGCTGAAGACATGTGTATCAGCAGAAAGATCAGACCAAACGATGTTAGCAGAGGTGATATCAACCCCTGCATCAGCAGCTACAGAGTTTCGGTAGTCACCAGCGGTATCGAAGATAGAATCTTCATTACCACCGTCTGGACCTACCAATTGACCCGTATTGTTGTTTGGATTTGCGTTAGCAAAATCTTGTCCGGTCAATTGAGTGACATCAACGTTTTCATCGCCATCAGCAAGCTCAACGGTAATGGTATCGTCAGCTTCGACATCATGTGCGGTTGCACTGAGGAGGTAGTTAACGTTTCCGTTGATTGATTCAGCTTGGTTGAAGGTTACGATGACTTGGAAAGACGCACTAGTTACACCATTGGTGTGAACTGTTGTGGTTCCAGCTGTTGCAGTCCACAAGTCTAGGTTGTCAGCTGCGTTGATGATATTGACATCAGCTTGATTCATTTCAAAGTCATTCTTATCCAAACGGAATGAGTGAAGGTCTAGGTTGTCAGCATCAGCGTCAGAACTACCAAGATCAATGTTGAAGATCATGCGTGATACATCTACAGCAGTGTCACCATCAACATCGATGTCAAGATCGAAGAGATTCTTGTTCGTGTTGGTAAGGGTGGTGTTCACTGTATTTGTAGAGAACATTGGGATCGCACGACGAACTGTGTGAGTTTCAGGTTCAGTGTCATTTAGAAGATCACCTTCTTGAGTGAAGTTCTCGATGGTATCAGACTCTTGACCAATCGCCTTGAAGGTGGTTGGTGTGTTGAGGTTTTGTAGACCCAATCGAACACGGTTACCAGAGATGTCAGACCCTCCACCTTCGATAGTATCGAGGTTAGCAAAGACTTCTAGGTAAGCAGGTTGACCTGGTTTAACGTAGAAATCAAGGTTAGAGAAGGTGGCTTGACCAGGAGCTACAAGCGCCTTTTGAGTGGTTTGAGTCACTCCATCTTCATCAGGGAACTTGATCACAACTTGTTGAACAGCATCAACTTCTGCTGGTGTATCAAAGGCACCAGTCAAGTCTTGCATGATGTTCAATTTCTCAATTCGCCATGTTTCATCGATGGCATCACAGCGGTATCGAGCCACTGGTACTTCGTCGGCACCTGCTAGCACAAGACCACCATCAGCACTTCCTTCAGCAGTACAACTTAGGGTACCACCTGGATTAACAGTGATAAGAGGATCTTTGATAGCAAGACCGTTCAAGTTATCAGGTGTGCTGGTTGCAGCAACGGTGTTACCTTCAAGCAATTCTTCAGCTTGAATGTCAGAAGCAGCCACGATATCAGCAGCAAATCGAACGGTGTCAGAAATGGTGTTGAGTGTGTCTGCTACAGGAACAATGGTTCGAGTATCCCCAGAAGGAATGATCAAACCAAGGTCGTTGAATTCAGCTTCATAGTAGTCGGTACCAGCATCGTAACCTGCACCACCACCAAGGTTAACCAAAGTGATGTTAACAGGACCAACACCTTCTAGAGGTGCATCATCTTCCCAGAGTTCGACGCTTGAAATAATGGTGTTGGCTGCCTTGTTACCAAGGGTATTTTCCCAACTTAGAGAATCACCGGTATCGGCACCCGTAAGGTCTTCGAAACATTGGATTCCAGCAGTGTTTCCTACACCAACTCCATCGTCGGTGTTGTCACAACCGTAGAAACGAACCTTCATGTCAGTGACTTTAACATCACCAGCATCACCAGCGGTCATAGAAATACCGATAGTTTCAACCATACCACCCTTAACGACATCTTCGGAGTTAGGAGTACCGGCACGGTTAATGGTTAGTGTGTTTGCAGCAGTGGTCATGAAGTTACCCACCACTGGGCTAACGATCACATCTTCGAGAGGTACGAAGGTGTTTGAATCAACCAACTTGATGAAGCTGTTGGTGTCTCCAGGGTTACCGAAGAACACTTGAGCACGTAGTTGGTAGTTTGCAGGAGTGTTAGCATCTAGGTCAACACGAACTTGGAAGTCGTTTGCACCTGGCACAAGATCGTAGTCTTGAGGGTGTTTCTTTTGATAAGAATGAGGTGCAGTAGGACCATCAACAACACCATTCGCATCGATCAATGAAGAACCATTGCTGCTTGCATTGTCGATTGGATCAATCACAGTGAATGGACTGTCAGGATCAGAGTTGTTCACCATTTCAACGTTCTTGATGAAAGTGTATGGGTTGAGCTCTGATGTACCTTGATTGTTGGTAACGGTATCACCAGCAGGCAAGCTAGTTTCAACGTAAGTTTCGTTGATAGCATCCGCATCAGCACCATCAGCACAATTTACAGCGTCTGTAGGAGTAACAGTTTCAGCCATCAAGTTAACGGTACCAGAAGCGGCAACCACTTGAAGAGCATCACCAGCAGTAAGTGTACCTGTAAAGGCAGAGCCAATACAGAATCCGCTAGTGTCATCGTTTCCACCTAGACCAGTGTAAACGGTACCAGATGTATCAGCAGGAAGACTTGGACCAGCTGAGGTAGGATCACGAAGATCGATTTGGATGATCGTGTCTTTAACCAGCATTTCTTCACCTACAACAGCAGTGAAGTCTAGAAGACTTTGATCTGTTGCAGAGTTAGCAAGGTCTTGAGAAGAAGGACCATTGTCAGAGATGGTAACAACACCACCTTCTGTAGTCACAACATTTGGATCAAATTCGTCAACGAATTTAGCACCAAAACCAAATTCTAGATCCATTGCGTTGAAGTGTACTGGTTCATCGATGTCAAGGATGATGGTTTCATCTGGGTCTCCACCAGCCAATTTACATTCGATGTCAAGACTTCGAGATTGACCTTGATCAATCACGTAAGGTTCTTCAGTAAGGTCGAAGAGAAGTTCATCACCATCAAGTAATTCAGTTTCAGCCAAAACTTCTTCAGCTCGTTTTAGTTGACAAGCTTCTAGATTTTCAGAATCGTAGGTTCCGTTTTGAGTGAAAAGGATAGATTGAATAGCAATATCATTTGTACCAGCGGTGATCTTCATGTTTCCAACGGTTTCGGTTGCACCGAGAAGCGCATTAGAGATAGAAGGACCTTCTTTAACAGTGACGTTAGAAACGGTTACAGAACCGATTCGAAGGGTGTTACTGTCAAGTTGGAAGTCACCAGTAGTGTCTTTACCATTGTGTTCGAAATCTTCAGCGTTAACGAAGAAATCGTGCTCACTACCAGCCAAGGCATTTTCATCAATGTTCACTACTGTACTAACATAAACAGTTTCACCATCAGGAATGGTGTAGTTCTTCAAAGTGAAGGTAGCCATTTGAGTGTCGCTGCTGAAGGTTCGTTCCACAGTGAGTGGTTGAGTTCCTTCGAACAAGTAAACACCAGAGAAGTCGCTGGCTTCACCAGGACCGATACGGTGTACATCAACACCAGTCAATTGAATGTCTCCTCCGTTAGCGGTTAGAGCCATTTCAAAGGCATTAACGTTTTGAGCGTTTTTAGGAGCAGTTTGATCTCCTGGATTGTCAGGACTGATAACAACGTTCAACACACCATCAGATTCAGTAACAGGACATTCTTCCACTTCTGGATCACAAGGAACCGGAGGTTGTGGACAGTCTGGATCAGTTTCTGGATCACAAGCTGGTGGAGGAGTCACATCTCCTTCAAGGCCCATGGCACGATAAAGCATCACACCAAATTCACGACGAGTCACTTCTCGTGAGGCTTCAAGACGACCTTGGTCCCCTTGAACGATTCCATTTTGCCATCCAGTGTGAGCTGTTTCTTCCCACCATGAACCAGCTTCGATGTCTGGGAAAGGAGCGTCACCCAATTCTGGGATAGCTTGGATATCGAAAGCACGAACTAGAGTCGCAAGTGTTTCGATACGAGAAATATCGTCGAATGGTCGAACGGTGAAGAGACGGTTACCATCGGCGTCAGTGTCACCGGTAAATACACCAAACTGCTCAAGACAGTTAAAGTGTTCTTTTGGCCACGATTGATCTCCGGTGTTTGGCACATCAGAGAAGACAGAGTCTTGAGTGGCCGCATCAGGACAACCTGCAAGGAAGTCACCAGCACGGTTAAGTGCAGCGGCTACTTCAGCACGAAGCATGTTGTCATCTTTGCGGAATTCTTCGAATCCAGCTCCGGATTCAAAGATCCCCATTTCAGCAAGCTGCTCGATTTCCATAGATCCCCAATCAGCTGATGAGAGGTCTGTGTACATCTGCGCTTGCGCGTAAGCATTGTTGAAACCAAAGCTGGCAAACAATGATGCAATGAGTGCACCAGAGGCCGCAATGGCAGCAACACGCTTAAACTTAAGAGCAATATCCATAATTTATGGGTATTAGGTTGATAAAAAGTTTCGCGAAGGATATGAGTTTTTTGACAATCATCGTCTTAAACGATTTGCCTTTTTTTCTTCGCTATATATATAGGTATAGGATCACCTTCGAGAATAGGCAATCCAACCAGCCAATAATCATTGGCTTAATTCTTCGACGAAATGTCGAATATGTTTTTAGATAGACATTAGATCTCGTGTCTACCTCCCTACGGTTTTAAAGAGCAGCGAATCAGGCTATTTGACGAATACTGTCTAAAAAGAACAGAGCAAGTAGTATGAGCCGCAGACACAGAATCACGTTTTTGGGAGATGGTCCCGTGTCTACCTTTCATACTCATTTGTCTTCTGGAGGTCCTTTTTTTAAGTTTTTAAAGTCCCTCGCAGATTATCAGATTTGGCCTAGTTACGCCATCTTAAAACGAGAAAAAATGGCCTCTGTTACAGATTTTGACTTGCGTAGGATTGTCCAATATTTTTTAATCAACTTCGTACAAAAAATGTGTCCAAGTTGGACAGCTGTCTATTATTAACTTTTTTGGTTTCTAAGACAAGTTAAAAAATAATTTGGGTTTGATTTTAGACAAAAAGTCCGTATAATCCCACTGCGGGGTAGAGCAGCGGTAGCTCGTCGGGCTCATAACCCGGAGGTCACAGGTTCGAATCCTGTCCCCGCAACCATCGCAAAAATGGGCTACTGCTTTCGAATGAGTCGCTGCTCGCGTCTCCTTCTTCAGCATCCGCACATTTTTGCTCCTTCCCCACAAAATACTGCTCGTCTCTTTCAGCTTCGCTTCAAGATTCCTGCGCTCGCATTTTGTGGGGACCCCTTTTTTTTGTATTCAGAATGACTCCATTCATTTGATTTGGACCTCCCCCTAAAAGTGATTCATCCATCAATCTCTTTTCCCCTCCCTGTGGAGGGGGACAATATGATGGGTTTGATGGAGTAAAGGGGAGGTCCTGAATGGAACAATTTGCACCCCCTGAAGGCGAGGTGCCGGCACCTCGCCTTCATTGGGAAACAAGGAAGCAGATGTCACCCTAGGGCGTTAGACCCTAGAGTCGTCTGAATTTAGAATAACTGAATTCAAAAAGACTCCCGAGTTCACCTTTCTGGTAAACCACTCGCTAAGCTCGTGGACCATAAAGGCTCGGGAGTGAGATGAAGGTGTAGGGTAGGTATATACTTTAGGTGAGGGTGGGTATATACTTTATTCTTAGTTACAAATTACGAGTGACTAATTACGAATTGATTTTTTGAGCGTGTAGAATTCAGCGTATAGCGTTTAGCGTATAGCGATTAGCGTATAGCGATTAGCGTATAGCGATTAGCGTATAGCGATTAGCGTATAGCGATTAGCGTATAGCGATTAGCGTATAGCGATTAGCGTATAGCGTTTAGCGTATAGCGATTAGCGTATAGCGTTTAGCTCTGTTCTAAGATCTATTTTAGCTAATCGCTACTCGCTATTCGCTAGTCGCTTGTTGAAAAATGTACTGAGATGACCCCCAACATTCTGCAGAGGGTGAGTATATACTTACCCCTCTACCGGCTCTACATTTTCTGGTGATTCAGGCGCTTCGACAGCGGGTTCGGGTGCGACGTCGGGATTTTCTTCTGGTTGGACAATGGCTTCTGGATTTATTTCTTCTTCACTGTTTTCATTTTCCGGCTCGGTGTCAGGCAGGGTGAAGGAGAGGGTGTTTCCAAAAAAGTATTCCCACCATTGGGTTGAATTGGGTTGATTGATGATGGATTCGGGAGAGAGTTCGTCGGTCATGAGATCTACAGGGCCTTTTTCGACATTCTCTTCTGCATCGGGGACGATAATCAATTGCTCTCCTGGCTTGATGAGATTCTGTGTTTCTTTGGCGTGCAAATCTTTATACTCATCCGAAAGTACATAATCTAAATAGGCAGGCCGTTTTTCTACCAGGTCTGAAAGGGCGTCCACTTTTTCTTGGAATTCATTGATCTCACTTTCTAGCTTGTAATTTTGGTAGATGGAGGATGCTAGGGCAAAGAACATGTAAAAAAAGAAGAGAAAGCCTCCTAGTATAAAGAGTTGAAACCGAAATGATTTGGACTTGCTCATGGCAAATGAGTGAAAATAGGACTTAAAAAGGGTAACATATTTACCATTCAATTTCCAATGCGCCCACCCTCGGTGTCCCCATTTTTTAAATGACAATCATCGAATGAATTGTATACTCAAACTATGGTATTATTAAGCCTCAGAAGAGATTAAAATGATCATGGATTTACAAAAGATTCACTTCATCGGGAGTGGTGGGAGTGGTATTAGCGCCCTCACCTACTATTATCATCAGCAGGGCATGACGGTGACAGGCTCGGATCAGGCGAGCAATCCCAATACGGATCGTCTGAAAAAAGATGGGATTCAAATTTATAGTGGTCATGAAGCGGATCATTTAGAGGAAATGGTTGATTTAGTGATTTATTCGGAGGCGATTGATCGATCTTCCAACCCTGAATTTTTAAAAGCCAAGGAGCTTGGCATTGCGTGCCAAAGTTATTTTGAGGCACTGGGCGAGCTTTCGGCCTCAAAAAAAACCATTGTGGTGGCAGGCACCCACGGGAAAACGACGACGACGGCCATGTTGGGACAAGCACTGGTGGAATTGGGGGAAGATCCGATGGTGATTGTGGGCAGTCGCGTGCCTTTTTTTGAGGATCGTAATATCCATGTGGGAAGCAGCGACTGGTTGGTAGTGGAAG
>JAUHWS010000007.1 GCA_030427295.1 bacterium
ATGACGTAATTCTTAAAAAGTGAGCTCTAAGTTTCATCTTCTTTTCGCCCTAACTTTGAAATACCGGCCACTCCAAGAGTTGCTCCTGAGGTGGCTGCAAGAGCTTCTGCAACATTATTTTTTTCTGTTAATAAAGCGGCTAAGCTTGCTATGCCGGCAGCTACTGCCAATCCAAGCAGCCATTTTCTAACATGATGGCGGACATCTACTGCGACTCTTTCGGCTTTTTGTTCATTTGCTGAGGATTGCTCAGTTTCATTCTTAAGACCATCTGCTAATTCATATTGTATTCTTGCTACTTCTTCATCCCTGTCGGTGTGTCTACTGCCGCCTCCTACTGAAATGCTTAGTTCCTCAAAACTCATGTCATTTTAATTAATCTCTATAACCTAATTACAACAAAATTATTTATTTGTCAATCATTTCGTTGACTTTTCCTCTCAAGGACTCTTCCCATTTCACTTTGAGGGGGATGGGGAGCACCTTGTCTCCGATGACTAATTCTATCTCATCTTCGCCAGGGTGCGCTTCGAGAAGTTCTTTCAATTCCACAAAAAATGTTTTATCGACCTCGCGATTGATGAGGATTTGATGGGCTTTTTTGTTGGTGAAAAGGGATTCATTGTCCAAGCTAGAAATTTCGGCTTCGTTGACGTTCAAGATTTCTTCCGCTTGCTCCACTTCTTCTTCCTCGGTGGCTTGGCGGGTGGCGGCAACGTGGGATTCCCCCTCAGTCCAATAACCTTCTTTTTTGGCTTTTTCTTGAAGTTCCTCCAGGTTCATGGCTTCGACTTTGTCTACAATCACCTGCATTTCTCCCATGCGTTTGTCTAACTTCCCATCAATGAGTAGAATTCGTCCTTCCACTAAATCTTCAGCGATTTTTTGATAACCCTTGGGAAAGGCCACAACATCAATTTTCCCCGTGGTATCTTCGATTTCGAGGATGGCCATCAGATCTCCTTTTTTAGTGGTGATTTTGCGGAAGGTGGTGAGCATTCCTCCTACTTTCACTGGTTTGCCCACGGTTTTGCTGGCGAGTTTTTTGGCAGGAATCACCTTTCGTTCGAAAAACTGAGAGAGCCCAACGAGGGGATGGGAGGAAACGTAAAGTCCCAAATATTCTTTTTCCCAGGTCAGCTTCTGAGCGTCTTTGGCGGGCTCAATCTCTTCTAATTTTAGGTGATCGGATGGGGCGTCATCTCCCAAGCTATCAAAAAGACCGGCTTGTCCCACACGATGGGAGCTGGTGGCATTTTTGGCAAAGTCGGCAATGGCTTCTACGTTCAGGCCAATTTTTCGCCGTTCTCCAAACTCATCCATGGCCCCGCTGAAGGCCAGGGCTTCGATGGTTTTTTTGTTGAGGATTTTGGCAGGGACGCGTTTGGCAAAATCTTCCAAATTGTCAAATGGACGATCTTCTGCTTGCCGGGCTTCGATGATTTTTTGGACAGAGCTAGCGCCTAAGCCTTTGATGGCGGATAGTCCGAAGCGAATTTTTCCATCCTCCACCACGGTAAAGTTGGACAGGGACTCGTTCACGTCTGGAGGGAGCACTTGAATGCCCATTTGTTCACATTCTCCAATTTCAATCACGATGCGGTCGGTGTTTCCGTAGTCTGCTGACATCAGGGCGGTCATGAATTCGGTGGGGTAGCGGGCTTTTAAATAGGCGGTTTGATAGGCGATCATGGCGTAGCAGGCGGCGTGGGATTTGTTGAAACCATAACCGGCGAAGGGTTCGATCACTTTTTCGAAGATTTCAATGGCTAGTTTTTCAGAGTGTCCTTTTTCTTTGGCGCCTTCAATGAATTTTTCTCGTTGAGCCTCCAGTTCCGAGGCGATTTTTTTCCCAATAGCCCTCCTCAATAAGTCGGCCTCCCCCAAACTGAATCCAGCAAATACTTGGGCAATTTGTAGAATTTGCTCCTGATAAATCGCAATTCCGTAGGTCGTGTTCAAAATGGGTTCTAGGCTGGGATGAGCATATTCCGTTTTCTTTCGTCCATGTTTACCAGCGATGTAATCAGGAATCCATTCCATGGGTCCAGGTCGATATAGCGAGACCATGGCGATGATGTCTTCAAACTCGGTGGGTCTTAATTCCTTGAGGTAGCGCTTCATGCCGGCGGATTCCAATTGAAAGACTCCCGTGGTTTCTCCTCGTGCCATCAGTGCGTAGGCTTTTTTGTCATCGATGGGAATTTTTTTGAGATTGATCTTATCCCCCTTAGCTCTTTCGATGATTTTGAGGGTGGTTTGCAAAATGGTTAAGTTCTTGAGGCCTAAGAAGTCCATTTTGAGCAGTCCTAGGGCTTCCAGAGGTTTGGCTGAATACTGAGTGATGAGGCCTGAGTCATCCTTGGGGGGGTGCTGTAAGGCGGTGTACTTGGTCAGGGGTTCGTCGGCGATGACTACGGCACAAGCGTGGACGGACACGTGTCGGATGGCCCCTTCTAACTTCAGGGCGTTGTCCATCAGTTCCTTGTAGGTATCGTCTTTTTCGATGGCTTCCACCAATTCCGGGGATTTTTCTAAGGCTTCATCCAATGTCGTCCCTGGCCTTTCAGGAATCAACTTGGCGAATTCATTCATTTGGGCAAAGGGAATACCCATGGTTCGACCCACATCTTTGACGGCGGCGCGGGCGGCCAAGGTTCCAAAGGTACAAATCTGAGCGACACGGTCTCGGCCGTATTTTTGAGCTACATAATCGATCACTTCATCGCGGCGGTTATCGGCAAAGTCCAAATCGATATCAGGCATGGAGATACGGGCTGGGTTTAGGAAGCGTTCAAAGAGCAAATTGTATTTGAGGGGGTCGATGGTGGTGATGTCCAAACAATAGGATACGAGCGCTCCCGCGGCTGAGCCACGGCCGGGTCCTACGATGATTTGATGGTCCTTGGCCCATTTGACGAAGTCCCAAACGATTAAGAAGTACCCAACAAACCCCATGTCGGTGATGATTTTGAGTTCGTATTCGAGGCGCTCGTTGAGCTGTTTGATCCATTCATCCGTTGAGGCAGTCACTTCTTGTATGGTTTTAACCCCTTTTTCCTCCAGTTGGTATTTGTTGATGAGTCCTTCGTAGCACAGTTCTTTCATGTATTCGATGTCGGTTTTTCCTTCAGGGACGGGAAAAGTAGGGATGCGGTAGGTGTCGAAGTCAAAACTCACATGGCATCGCTCTGCAATTTTTGTGGTGTTTTCAATGGCTTCGGGCACGTGCTCAAAGGCTTTGATGATGGCATTGGGATCATGCATGGAATAATCGGCATTCATCATGCTGAAACGACCGGGGTCGTCCAAATTCCGGGCACTTGCGATACAGGTCATGATGTCTTGAGCCACATTGTCTTCGGGATTCACGTAATGGATATCCACTGAAGCCACTAGGGGGATGTTGTGTTTTTTCCCCAATTCAATGAGCTGATCGTTGACGGTTTGTTGTTGGGAAAGGGCGGGGTGATGTTCGAGTTGCAAGTAAAAGTTGTCTTTCCCAAAGGTGCTTTGAAAGCGTTCGACCATTTCATCTGCCTTTTGTTTATCCCCGTTCAAAAGGGCTTGAGGGATGTCTCCCCAGATGGAACCCGACAGGGCAATGATGCCCTTGGAATGCTTTTTCATCAGGTCCCAGTCGACACGTGGTTTGTAGTAATAACCGTCCATGCTGGCGATAGTAGCCATTTTGAGGAGGTTTTCGTAGCCTTCTTGGGTTTCGGCGAGTAAGACCGCTCGGGTTCGTTTGTTGTCTATTTGATGGCGTTTGTCAGTCAGTTTGTTGAAGGCGATGTAAACGTCACAGCCAATGATGGGTTTGATGTCGTGATTTTTGCAGGCTTTATAAAACTCAATGGCCCCGTGCATGGTTCCATGTTCGGTCATTCCCAGGGCAGTTGCCCCTTGCTCTTTGGCTTTTTTGACGTATTCTTCGGGTTTGGAAAGTCCACTTAAAATGGAGTAGTAGGAATGGGTGTGTAGGTGGACAAAAGGGGATGCTGACATGGCTTGATTTAGAGTCGTTAGATGTTTTTATTTTACCTTTTTTTGGTGGAAAAGGCGACCTGTTCGAATGGTTTGCGAATGGGTTACGGATTGTTCCACGAACTGTTTACGAATTGGTTGCGGATAGGATGTGAATTGTCTTTGTTTAAGGATTAGGGATTACGTAGTGCGTATTATGTGTCAGTAGGATTTTCTTTTTTCTTCGCATCTTCCGCACTGGAGCAATTTTTTAGATTGCTTCGATCGTCGTAAATTCTTGGAGCCCACTACACTTACGCTCCAGCTACAAGTTCGTTTGAATTGATGGAAGTATATACCTATCCTCTCCTAAACTATATACCTATGTCTTAATTCATTCCAGTTCACCCCAATATTTATCAATACTTTCCAAACAAATCCTAAACTTGAATTTCTAATGTCCAAATTGCTTTGAATTTGTTTTATTTAAGCTATTTAAATTCTGAATAAGGTTTAAAAATACACATTCTGAATTCGGTTTTATTTAGAAGCTAGAAACTAAAAAATTAGAAATTGAGAAGAAATATATACTAACCCCAACCCAAAGTATATACCTAAGTGTATGGTTGTCATTCCATGGCCTGACCATGGAATCGTCTGAATTCAGAGACTCTAAATACAGACAACTCTTGGATCAAGCCTGCCTGCCGGCAGGCAGGTCCAAGGGTGACAAATGGTTTTTCATTGCTCAATCAAGGCGAGGTAATCCTTCGGCCTTGCTCAAGACAAGCTATCTTCGCCTTCATTCGTATTATATATATATCTATCAAACCTCATCACTGGTGTCTTCATCGTCTTCATCTTCCTCGCCCTCTTCGTTTTCGGATGACTTTTCAACCAGATTATCTCCACCTAGGTCGGTTTGAATGTTGAGGGCATCCACTCCGTAAGACTTTAAAAAGTTGTCATAAATCAGTTCGGCGAAGCCTCCTATGAGTTCTAGAATGAGCCAGACCATGGGCATGGCGATGAGAATGACGAGTTGTTCAGAAATGTTTGAGCTGAGGACAAACAGGGCGATGCCAATGCTTATAAAAATCCCTAAGGCATTGGAATAAATGCCCAAGAGGGAATATTCGTAGCCAGCCAACACTTCCATGATTAGCGATGAAATGAAGGCGCTCAATAAAAAGTGCATGGCGAGGATGCCGATATTTAATCCTAAGGGAATCCCAATCAAATAAATGGGAATGGTGAGGAAAAACAGGATAAGATTGAAAACAAAGACTTGAGTGATGATGGTTTTGCGTCGGCTGTATTTTTGGTTGTCTAAAAAGGTCAGTCCCACAGCGGTGATGGTGTTGGCGGTGATGGTGGCTAGAAAGGCGATCACAATAACTGCAAAGAAAGTCAGCGAATTGGTTTCCCCATTGGTCACAAAAGAGCTGATCAAAAATAAGGCGATGAAGGCCACGAGCATGCCAGCAATTCCTCCCGCTAGGCCACTGAGGAGTCTGAGGAGAAACAAATTGAAGGAGAGCGGTCGTTTTTCATTCATGGTGGCTGATTTTTAATTAAATGGCTGTACAGATTAGGGCATCGTTTTGATCTCGTTCTATATCACATTCATCTCCATTGGCATCTATTAATGATACTCCACTACTAGGTTCTACCGTATCCTGATCTAGAGGGTGGGATTTTATTCGTTCATTATTGTAATAGAGATGGTCTTTGTCTTTAGAAAAGTCAGTGGGGAAGTCATATTCTTCATCATAAAGTATTTCGAAGCTGTCTAGATCGGTTCCTTCAATGACCCCCCTGTTTCCATAATAGATGTTTTTTTCGTCTTTATAAAATCTTCCATCCAGGTATTCAAAAGATTCCATATCTACATCAATATTTTCAGGAATTGTGTCGAAGATGTATACATTGTCTTTGTCTCTGGCGATATGGTAGTCAAATACTTCGAAGCTTGCTTGGTCTGGCTCTGGGAATATGATGTGGTACCACACGTAGGTGTGATTTTTGTCTTGAGCATATTTGTCGTTTAACACTTTAAAGGTTGTTGGATCGGCTTCTTTGATGGGGTGCCAGCTATTTTGGAAATCCACATAGTAGGCACTATTTTTGTCCATCGAATAATTTTCATTCAAGCGTTTGAAACTGTCAACGTCGATTTCGTCTGTTTTACGGTTTTGATAGTACACATGATTCTTGTCTTTGCTGTACCAATCGCCTAGGACTTCAAAGCTATTCGCATCAACGTTGTCGATGTTGTGGCTGTTGAAATAAATTCGATCATCACTCCTTAAATGATCACAGCTAAGAAGCACAAAATTTTGACGCTCGTGAGTGCCAAAATCGTACTCTTGAGCTCCTTCTCCATCGGCTAAATATTCGTTCATGAGGTAGTAATGGCCTTCACCTTCACCACACTCGATGAAGTCTTCTTGCTTGACCTCTCCCGCTTGATTAAAACGAATGAGGTGATTGGTTGAGATGGTTTCATCCTCCTTGTCTGGCACCGCGATTGAGAAAAGGAGATCCCCATTTGTTTCTAGACAAATTTCTCCCTCATAACTTTGCACTTCAACGTTTTCTCCGTAGTTGGCTGAAAGGTATTTATTTATGAAGGTGACGGCTTCATTTTCGTTGATGCGATGACAAACGGGTCTGTTTTGAGTGAAAATGTTGATGTCCTTTTTTGAGAATTCCACATCTCTCAATAGTTGGCTATACTTAGTCCATCCATTTTCAGCCACCAGCTTTGCTTTCATCAAAAACGTGGCGGTTTTCTCTCGAGAAATGTTATTTGAAAGGGTCATGGCATTGGTTGAACTCCCTAAATCCAGGATGTTTTTTGCATTGGCAAAGGCGGTATAGGGGGCATACCATTTGCTTGGATCAATTTGGATGTTGTCTACGGTCACGTAAAATTTATTGTACTGAATGAGCTCTTCTTCCGTTTGATTTTCGATGGCCTCTTTGAAAAGGGGGTTCAGTATGATTTTGAGGGCTTGTTGTTCAGTGACGGAATCGGCCGGTCCAAATAATCCTGATTCGTATCCATTGATCCACCCTTGTTCTTTGGCATAGCAAACAGAGGCGGCAAACCACTGATTGGTCACATCGGGAAAACAGTTATTATAAAGATTTGCATCGAGCTCCAGGTTTTTTTCTCGAGCCATGATGGTCATCAGCTCCGCGCGGTTTATTTCTTTATTTAACTGAAATGTTCCATCATCGTAGCCATTAAAAATTTCTTCCCGATGTAAATACTCGATGACGGGGTAATTGGAATGGTCTGGGGGGACGTCTGAAAAAGTGGCTTCAGTGGCATACGTTGGGCTTGTACTGGCTAATATCAAACATCCGATGAGGATTTTGTCTTTAAATTTCACTAAGATTAGTAATAGTTATAGTAAATAATATTGGAATTATCATTCGTGTCGATGGCATTATTATTTTCTTCAATGGGATGACCATACTTGTATTCACGCTCGGCATCTTTATAGCGACCTTCTTCTAGGTATTCAAAGCTGGCCATATCGACGCCTTCTACTGTAAAAGAACCATAATAAACGTGATCTTTGTCTCTGGCCAGATCGTCTTCTAGAACTTCAAAAGTTTCTAAATCGGGTTGAGGGTTGAGTCGATTGGCTCCATAATATACTGACTTGGCGTCACGAGCATAATTGCCTTCCAAGACCTCAAAAGTGTCTGTGTCTAATACGATGGCTTTTAATTCGTACAGTTCGTCTAAATAGTAGTAGACCAAGCGGTCTCCTTTAATGTAGTGCTCATTGAGGGCTTGGTAATTCTTGTCATAAAAATGCTCGTCGATCAGATTTTGATTGTAAATGTGGTTTTTATCAAAGCTGTAGGTTTCACTGAAGACATCAAAGGTGCTAATATCTACTCCTTCAATTTGATGATTGCCAAAATAGATCTTGTCATCTGCTTTTATATAGTTGCAAGCGATGAATTTGAAATTTTTGTGTTCTCCGTAGCCCAAACTATAATTTTCGTCTCCGTCTTGAAAGTTTGTAAGCCACTGAAAATTGAAGCCCACTGGATCGCAAGCAATGGAGTCTTCAGCAAGGACATTGCCATTTCGATCAAAGCGAACGATTTGATGCATGGCGTCTTTTTCAAATACAGCCCCAACTGAATAAAGAATATTCCCATTTGATTCCAAACAGACATGTCCATCGTCTAAATAAGGCATGCCTGTATCTTCTGGGGCAAGGGCACCGTAACGTGATTCCATATAATCTTTTATGAATGGTGTATCTTTGTTGTCTGTCATTGGATAGCATCGTGGCAAATTTGCTGGTTTGATGTCCATGCTTAATAAATATCTGTCCTTTAAAAATGGATAAAATGTTACCCATTCGTTTTTGTGCATTAGTTTAGCCTTTAGTAATATATCAGCTACTTCGCCACGTTTGATAAACTCTTTGTAGGAGGCATTAAAATATGGATAACTGCTGTAAAAAGCAGTGAGGTTTTTTTGATATGCGAATGAAAAATACGGTTTAGCCCATTCGCTTATCACTACAATTGTTCCTGTGATTTCTTCTGGAGCGTACTCGTCTTCTGTCAAAGCTTCAATTTCATCACTAAAGAATGGTCTGAGGATAATTTTAAGTGCTTCTTCACGTGAGACCAGTCGATTTGGTTCGAAAAGCCCCGTGTCGTAACCTTGCACCCATCCTTGTTCCTTGGCATAGCAAACGGGAGCAGCAAACCATTGGTCGGTTACGTCTGGGAAACAGTTTTTATAAACATCTGGCTCAGGATTCAAGCCTTGTTCTCGAATCATAACGGTCATCAATTCGGCCCGGTTCATGTTTTTTTCTAATTGAAAGGTTCCATCTTCATATCCCTTAAAAATCCCTTCTTGATGCAAATATTCAAGGGTTGAGTGGTTGGGATTTTCTGGCAGAACATCTGAGAAAGTTTGGTCTGCAGCCCTAGTTGGGCTGATGATTATTAATGCTAAGAAGGCGCTAGCAAGGATTTTATTTTTGAATTTCATGATTTTATTTTTTAGTCTTTTTCTTCTACCAGCATTGTAACAAATAGCAGCAATAAACCAACGGTAATTCCAACGTCAGCGATATTGAAGGTTGGAATGGGTTTGAGGATGATGAAGTCAACGACGTAGCCTTGTGCTAAGCGATCGATCAAATTGCCAACCCCCCCTCCTAAAATCATCCCTAATAAAATGGCTTGGAATGTGGCAGGCCCTTTTAATTCAAATAAATAGCGAATGCCCATCCAGAGCAAAAAGGCAATGATGAGCAGGCTGGCTAAAATTTGAATAACAAACGGGATGTCCAATCCAAAAGCAATGCCATCATTTTTATGAAAAGGGACCAAATAAAACCAGCTTTCAATGAAAGTGAAGGGGTGGAAGGATTCTGAAACGGCCCAGCGTTTGGTGAAGAAATCAAAAATAAGCCAAAGATCGAAAGAGAGAAATAGGGCCAATAATGCTTTAATTTTGGAATGTTTCATCATTATCTATTTTCAACAAAAAAGTGGAGTGATGCAAGGAAAAAGGGTATATTGGATGAGCGTGCACAAAAAGCCTTCGCAGGTCCTAGTTTCAACTGAATTAGAGCTCCTGTTGGATCAAACCAATACGCAAATAATGAAAAAAAACTCCCTTGACGTCACTTTGGCCATCACCATTTTTAGTTTAGTGGTTTTTGGAATTGTAATGATTTCAAGTGTGAGTGTTTATGAATCACACCAGATTACCAGTGAGCTAGTGGCGGATGGGGTTTTAAAGGAAACATCGAATAGTTTTTACTTATGGCGACATTTTTTGCGTACCCTTGTTTCCATTCCTATTTTTATATTTGCCATTTATTTTCCGCTCAAATTTTGGAAAAAAGCAGCTTTGCCTTTTTTTATTTTTTCTATTTTACTTTTGATTGGGGTTTTTATTCCGGGAATTGGTGATGATTTCAACACCAATGCTAAGTCGTGGATCAACATCAAAGGGCTGCCCTCTTTTCAACCGATTGAAGTTGCCAAACTGGCGCTGATTTTTTATTTGGCTGTGTGGATGGAGAAGCGGCAAGAGTTGGTTCGCTCTTTTCAGTATGGTTTTATTCCTTTTACAGTCTTGCTCAGTGCAGTGGTGCTTTTGGTGATTTTGCAGCCTGATTTGGGATCTGTTCTGGTGGTTTTGACGATGGCAGCGTCGATGTTTTACACGGCGGGAGGGAGTGTGATTCATGTGGGGCTGGGGGCGGCTGTGGCGACCTTAATGGCGACGCCTTTCATTTTTTTTGTGGATAAATTTAAGCACATTCCCAAACGTATTTTTACCTTTTTGAATCCGGAATTAGCCGATCCTCTCAAAGAAGGGTTTCAAATTAAACAGGCTCTGATTGCGGTGGGGAATGGGGGTTTATTTGGGGTGGGGTTTGGGAAGTCGGTTCAAAAATTTGGTTATTTGCCTGAAGTTCAAAGTGATACCATTTTTGCAGCGGCTGCTGAAGAGCTGGGGTTCATCCGTATTGTCTTTTTGGTTTTGGCTTACGCAATCATTGCCTATCGTGGTTTTGCGATTGCCAATCATGCCAAAGATCGTTTTTCGATGCTCATCGCTGTGGGAATCACAAGCTTGTTCACGTTTCAGGCCATCATCAATATTGGAGTGGTCTTGGCCATTTTGCCCAATACAGGAATTACTCTCCCTTTCTTGAGTTATGGAGGGACCTCACTCACCATCAATTTGTTGGCGGCTGGCATCTTACTTAATATTTCACGTTATGCCCAAGAAGGTACGCATTTTACTCACCGGAGGCGGGTCCGGCGGACATATTCTTCCCAATCTCGCCGTCGCGTCCGCTATTAATGAGCACAATCAGCAAGTTGAGCTCTTCTACATCTCTTCTCGAAAGGCGATGGATCGAAATTTGCTCAGAGGCTCAAGTTTGAGGGTATTTCGAATTTTTTCTGGCAAGTGGCGGCGTTATTTTTCGTGGCAAAATTTTATCGATCCAGTGTTTATTTTGTTGGGTTTTTTCCAATCTTTGGGGATTTTAATCTTGCATCGTCCTCAGGTGGTGTTTTCTAAAGGAGGTTATGTGAGTCTGCCTGTTACTTTTGCTGCCTTTTTATTGCGGATTCCTGTTATTTTACACGAATCTGATCGTCGCATGGGGATGGCAAATCGAATGGCGAGCCGTTTCGCCCGTTTTATTTTTGTGGCTTTTCCTCAATTGAAAGCTAAAAATAAAAAAATACGAGTCACGGGAAATCCCATTCGTTCTGAGGTGCTTGAGGGGGAGGTTAAAACTGGTTATCAGTTGACTGGATTTGATTCAAAAAAACCGGTGCTTTTGGTGTGGGGGGGTAGCCAGGGAGCTCAGCAAATCAATGATTTACTGATGGCGGATTTGGAACGTTTCACGTCCTTTTTTCAGGTCGTTCACATCACGGGACAAGCTCATTTGGGCCAAAAACATCCTGCGCATTCTTATAAATCATTTTCTTATTTGAAAGAAGATTTGAAGCATGTTTACGCGATTACGGACATGGTGATTGGGCGTGCTGGAGCCAATTCTCTTTTTGAGATTGCCGCGCTCAAAAAACCGAATATCATCATTCCTTTGGCTAATCTAGACCAACAAAAGAATGCGGCTTACTTTGAACAAAAGAAGGCAGGTTTGGTTTATCAAAAGACCGATAATCTTTTTGATTTAGCGCGGGATTTGTGGCAAAATGAAGCCCTCAAAAAAGAGATGAAAATCGCCCTTGAGCATCTGTCCAAACCGCATGCTGCAGAAACGATTGCTGAATTGATTTTATCCATTGCGAAGGGCCAAAAAACGCTACCTAAATTGACCTGATGAAGATTGGAATTAACGCACGCTTTCTGGCATTGCCGTATACCGGTGTTGGTAAATACACCTATCACTTGATTCGCGGGCTTGCTACGTTGGATCAAGACAACGAGTATTTCTTGTTCACGCCTGAGCTGGCTGAAATTGAACTTCCTCCTCATTTCAAGCAAATTCGAGTGCCCGAAAAAGATTTTGCTTCTGAGAGCCTAAAAAAAGCTCATTGGGAACAGAAGCAGGTTCCCGCTGAGATGAAAAAATGGAAGGTGGATTTGGCTCACTTTTTATATCCGGCCAATCCGACTCAAAAACTTGATATTCCCACGATTGTTACGGTTCATGATGTGATTCCATGGCGCTTGGCAGCTTATAATAAAAAACTTCGTTCCAAGCTATACCATCTCAATACAAAATTGGCTCTTAAAAAAGCAGATTATTTTATTACGGTTTCGAATTTTTCAAAGTCAGAAATTTTGTCCACCCTCAAGGTGGGTGAGGATAAAATCACTGTGACACCTCTAGCCTCTCCGCTAGTTGAAGTTCAGGAGGTGCCGGATCAATTGAATTTGCGGCGAGATTTTTTGCTTTATGTGGGAGGTTACGATGAACGCAAAAATGTCCCCTTGCTCATGATTGCCTTTCAAAAATTCATTGCCAATCATTATCCTGTCGATTTGATTTTGGTGGGGGCGAAAAATCGCAAACTGGAACGCTATTTGGTGGATGATTTTTTGGAGAAAGTGGACAATAAATTTCCCCTCAAACCCAAGGGTAAGATTGTGTTTACCGAGAACTTGTCTGATCATGAATTGGCGGGGTTGTATAAAAAGGCTATGGCTCTGGTCCATGCTTCAAATTACGAAGGATTCAATTTGCCTCTGGTGGAGGCCATGAATTATAACTTGCCCATGGCGGTGGCTGATATCCCCGTGAACCGAGAAGTGGCTGGGGATGCTGCCTTTTTCATTAACCCTCAAGATGAAGACACGTTTGGTTTGGGCTTACATCAGTTTTTAAATCAAAAATCCATGCATGCGGATTTGGCTCAAAAGGCCAAGGCTCGTAAAAAGCATTTTGATTGGGAAAAAACCGCCCAAAAAACCTTGGATATTTATCGGTCGTTTAAAAAGTCTTAACAATTAGCTTAAAAAGCTTAATAAGTTAGTGAATAGATAATCAATAATAAGTAATAAATAATATATTCATGAACAATCGCATCGCCGTTCTCGACTTTGGAGGCCAATATGCCCATTTGATTGCCAACCGTGTTCGGCGTTTGGGGGTTTATAGTGAGATTTTAGATAACGAGATCTCTGCGGCAGAGTTGGCTGACTATGCTGGCGTGATTTTGTCGGGGGGTCCAGATAGTGTTCGAGAGCTTGGCGCGCCTCAGTGTGATCCAGCTATTTTTGAACTTCCCGTTCCGATCTTGGCTATTTGCTATGGTCATCAATTGATGCAGCACACTTTGGGGGGACGTGTGGATAAAGGTGAGACACGTGAATACGGATTTGCTTCGCTTCAGCTTCAAAAAAAAGAGGGGATTTTTGAGGGATTTTCCGATCGTTCTCGGGTATGGATGTCTCATTTTGACGTCGTTCATGATTTGGCTGAGGGATTTGAAATTTTGGGAACCACGGAGGATTGTCCCACGGCGGCAGTGGGCAATTTGGAACGAAATTATTTTGGGATTCAGTTTCACACCGAAGTTACGCATACGGAAGAAGGCAACAGGCTCCTCGATAATTTCTTAAACTTGTGTCAGGTGGAGCGAAATTGGAATATTAAAGCGTTTATTCAAAAAGAGGTGGAAGCCATTCAGGATAAAATTGGCGATAAAAAAGTCTTTTTGTTGGTTTCTGGGGGAGTGGATTCCACGGTTTGTTTTGCTCTTCTTGAAAAAGCTCTGGGGGCTGATCGGGTTTATGGCATGTTGGTGGATACGGGTTTGATGAGGCTTGATGAAGCTTTCAAAGTCAAAACAGCTTTGAAAGCGGCTGGATTCACCAATTTGCACGTGGCGGATAAAAAAGAGCTCTTTTTGGAGCGTTTGAAGGGTATTTCTGATCCTGAAGAGAAGCGAAAAATCATTGGGGAGCTCTTTTGGGAGGTGAAAGAATCCGTGGCTGAAGAGCTTGGTTTGAATCCTGATGAATGGATCATGGGGCAGGGAACGATTTATCCAGATACCATTGAAACGGGAGGGACAAAGCATGCGGATAAGATCAAAACCCATCACAATCGGGTGGATCTAGTTCAAGAAATGATTGCGGCGGGAAAGGTGATTGAACCCATTGCCGAGCTTTACAAAGATGAAGTGCGTGAGTTGGGCGAAGAATTGGGGCTACCTCACCAGCTCGTGTGGCGCCATCCTTTCCCTGGGCCTGGACTGGGTGTGCGGATTTTATGTACGAGCGCACAAGATGTTCAACAGGCTGATGATTATAGTCAACTGAGTCAAGACATTACCGATTATTGCCGAGATACCTTTGAACTGGATGTTTTTTCAGCTCAAGTCTTGCCCTGTAAGTCGGTGGGTGTTCAGGGGGATGAGCGGACTTATGCCCATCCGGTGGCCTTGTTCACTGATGTCCGGGATTGGGATTTGCTTGAAAAGATTTCCACGACCATTACCAATCGCTACCCTCAAGTGAATCGAGTAATGCTTTGTTTGGAGGGGCAGCCTGATCGTTTTAAACTCAAACTTGCCGACACGAATGCAGCGCGGGTTCAACTGCTTCAGCGGGTGGATGATACCGTCACTCAGGTGATGAACCAAGCTGAGCAGGATTACAATATTTGGCAATTTCCGGTGGTTTTGGTACCGGTGAGTTCGGAAGAAGGCAAAGAGTCGATTGTGCTCCGCCCGATTGTTTCGACGGAGGCCATGACGGCGAGTTTTGCTCGGATCGATGAATCAATTCTCCAAAAACTCACGGATCAAATTTGTGAGTCCTCAGACATTTCTCACATTTTCTATGATTTGACGCATAAGCCTCCGGGGACGATTGAGTGGGAGTAACTTTCTAGACTCTTAGCTACTAGCTGTTTGCTGTTAGACTAATCAGTATTCAGAATGACTCTATTTGTTCCGTTGATACTCCCTGAATCATCATTCCCCATGTCATCTTCAGACTTGTTCCCGGGATCTCGTTTAGACTCACGGAACAAGTCCGAGAGTGATATTGAGGTGTGGTGTTGGTATATACTTTGGGTTGAGGTGAGTATATACTTTCGTTTCAATTACAAGTTACGAATTACGAATTAAATCGCAGTGTCTAAAACCTCAATTCTTAAACATCATTTTGAATATTGATGGCTTAAATAAAACAAATTCTAAACCGTTTGGACATTAGAAATTAAAGTTTAAGATTTGTTTGGGGGTGAATTGGAATGAATTGGAAAGTATTGGAATGAATTAAGACATGGGTATATAGTTGGGGAGAGGGTGGGTATATACTTCAGTTTTTTCGTAACAAATATTCAGATGGGACGTTGTAAAAAGAGTGGTTGTGAGCCTAAATTTCTTGCAAAATTGATTAAATTATTGTATAAAGAAATAAATTTATTTTGATCCTTTGTCAAATATCCCTTCAAAAAAAATCGATGAGCTTGTGGAGCGGGCTCAAAAAGGAGATGCCGAGGCTTTCGGTGGTATTTATGATGAATTGGTCAAGCCGATTTATCGTTATATCTATTACCGGGTGGAGCCTCAGATTGCTGAAGATCTGACGGAAGAGACTTTTTTGAAGGCTTGGAAAGCACTCCCTAAATATAAAAAAACGAAGCATCCATTTTCGGCGTGGGTTTTTAGGATTGCTCATAATTTAGTCTGTGATTATTATCGTAAAAATAAGACCACTAGTGAAATTGATGAAAATGTGGCGGATGAGAATCGGTCTTCGAGTCCTAAAGAGCAAGTCAATCTCAAGCTAAATCAGGTTAAGCTCCATAAAGCCATCAAAAAGCTACCTGAAAATTACCAGCAGGTCATTATTCTCAAATATATTAATGAGGAAGAAAATCCGGCCATTGCTAAAATCATTGGAAAATCGGAGGGGGCCGTTCGAACCCTCCAATTTAGAGCTCTTGAAAAATTGAGGGGCTTGCTCTCCGAAAAAAAGGAAGATTTTTGAAACAAATCCGTATTTGCTGCGTTGTATGACATGTAAGTATTAAAATTAAATGGACAATTTAGACAAAGAACTTCACCGGCTGTCTAAAATCGAGCCCTCTGAGTCGTTTATGAATGACTCAAAAAAGAGGTTGCTCCATCATGTCCAACGTTCTCAGCCAGATCACTGGTTTAGAGCTTTTTTAAAAAAAGTCGGTGTGATTGAACCCTCCTCGTCTTTTGTTGTTGGCGCAAGGGCACGACTGGTTAGCCAAATTAAGGCGCTTCCTCAGCGGCCCTTGCGTGGACTTACTGTTTTTTGGCAGTTTGCTAAAAAGGCCATTGCATCCACCTTGGTCATGACTATTTCTGTTTTTTCTGTGTTGGTGGTCACTTATGAAAAACCGGTGTCTGCGTCGGATGATTCTTATCTACTCAACTTCAGTGATGGAGATGTGTATGTCCAGCATGCGAATTCTAATTCTTTTGACAAAGTGAATGATCAGATTCAAATTCAAGAAGGAGACTTGATTTGGACCAAGGATAATAGCCCAGCCACTCTTTATTTTTCCGATGGCACACGGATTGAATTGGATGAAAATACTCGTTTTTTAATCAAGACTCTTAAATTGAGCCCTCACTTGGATCGTCAGGCCATCATTCAGGCCTCTCTCTCGGAAGGTCGGGTGTGGACACAAGTTTCTAATGTTAATGATGATGCGGCAGGCTTGACCATTTCAACGACAGATGCGGTGGTCACCAGTTTGAATGCCAGTTTCGATTTGAGGGATAATCTCATTCAGCCCACTGAAGTCTCTGTGTTTAAGGGGCGGGTGAAGGTGAGTCAAAACAGCGTAGGGCTGAACGGTCCTCAAGAAGTGGTCCGTTTGATGAGTGATGAACGGTTGGTGGTGGACAATAGAATCACCAATTTACCAACTTACAGTGAGTCTATGCTCAGTGAAGCCATTGAGTTGGATGATTGGATCCAAGCCAATATGGAAAAGGATAAGGAGCATTTGGAGCGTTTGAAGGAAAAAGATTATCAAATGCTTGAGCAGATGGCTGGTCCTGTTCCTGGAGATCTCAATTATTTAGTTGAACAAGCCAATCAATATCTTAATTTGGCTTTGAGCGATGATGAGCAAGTGGTGGTGGATATTGCCAACAATCATTTGAATGATGCAATTTTGTTGTTTAAGTCGGGTGAGGTTGAAAAGGCCACGAAATCTTTAGAGGCTTACCGCGAGTTGAGTCGTCAGATTGCACAAGATGAGCGTTTTAAGGAAGATTCTGGTCAAGATGATGTGGAGACCCTGACTCATAAGCTTGTGACTACTCATGAAGCGAGTCTGAGGACTCAAGAGCCGGCGGACCCTGCGACTGATCTGGTGGAAGAAGCGATTCAAGAAACGGCTAAAGAATTGGTTGAAAATAATCCATTAAAGCTTGAAAAACTTAAAACGAATCAGGCGGTTGGCACTCTTGAAGATGTAGAGAAGCTTTTGGACGCGGGTGAAGTTGATTTGGCCAAAGATAAACTTGAAAAATATGGACAAGAAAAGGCAATTCCTAAAGATGAATCTTTGAGAGATGAGATTAAGAAGGAAAATTCAGTGATTGAGTTGAAGGAGGATGAGCTGGCTTTGCTTGAATCAGTGGCGGAGGAAATGACTAAAAAAGAGGCGATTAAACCTGATGATGAAAAGGATAAGAAATTGATTGCTATGGTGGATACAGCCTCTGAATCGGTTAAAAAAGAAGTGACGGAAGCTCGAGGTGAAGTCGATGGGACTGAAGACCATTCTGATTCCATGGCTAGTGCGACCCCAATCAATTTTGACCCAACCATTCCAAGTGAGCCAGTTGTGGTTACCAAGCCTCAGCCTGAACCCACCTATCGTGACCTTCAGTTCATGAGCTTGGTGGATCAAATTTATGTTTATGATTCGTGGGAGCGTCAAATCAACCAAATCAATCGTTTGTTTAATTTGGAGGAGGCCACTCAAACCAATATTGATTTCCTTCGAACTATCAGTGGCCAAATGCCAGCAGGCCGGGCGAAGTCTTATCTAGATTCAGCGATTTATCGTTTACAAATTACTTTAGATGCTCAAAATCAGCCTCTTGAAGATGCTTCTGGTCAGGTGGAGGGCGATGATCTTGCGGAAGGTGAAACGGTCCAACACCCAGCTCCTACAGAAGTGAATGACGCTGAGTACGATGAAAATCAGTCCACAAACAACGAGACTTCAGAATCTGATGAGATTCGTTAGGTGGCGGCGGGTTGTGCTCCGCTGTAAAAAGGTCTGCCGAGTTGATTCAATGCTCCTGGAAGTCTTTCGGTGAAGTACTGAGTTTTTGAGCTGAGTAGCGTGCTGACTCCTTGTCGGGTTCTCCCAATAAGAGCCCCTACTGTTCCAGTGACGGTTTCTTTGGCATTTTTCACGAGATTGATTTTGGAGGCATGATCTTTCATGGCATCCCAGTTCATTTTGGCCGTTACCCAGGCTAACATGGCGAAGTTGGTGGTTGAGTCGACAATCATTTTTTTGAGCCCCCCTCCAAATTTCCAAGCTCCCCATAGCGGAACGGAAAGTGTTTCAAGTCCTCCTTTGGCCATTCGATAGATGTCGACAAAAGGGGCTTTGACGATTTCTTTGGTGGCTCCAACCAGTCCTCCAATGGTTTCGCCAATGCGACTGCGGGTTCGCATGACCAGACCGTTTTCAGGTTTTTCAGCAACTTCTTTGCTTTCTGCTTTCACTAAGGCTGTTTCTTTTTCCCCAGATTTTTCCGCTTCGGCCATGAAAATGGAGCGAGCAGGAACGTTGCTCAGTGGGTCCGTTGATTGAAGGTGAATTTTTTGGAGCATTTATTTTTTTAGCTTTTTTTGAGGGGTTTTATGCCTCGGGTAAATGGAAGGCAATGAAGGTGGATTCACGGGGTGTGCTTTGAGTGAATCCTGCAATGGCTTCCAGTTTTGTGTTGAGTTGTTCAGGTGTGGTGCCGGTTTCCACTTTTCCATCCATGAAATAGGTCAAGGCTTCGGCTCGAGCGTAAGATTTGATGGCTGATTCACGGTTTTTCATGTTGCTGACAAAATCAGGGCTGGTGGCATCAAAGGCTTTATTGGGAAGGACTTCTACAATTAAATATTGATTGCCATCCGGCATTTGGGTGTAGTAACGTCCTCCATTTTCTTCGACATCTGGATTTTCGGGCCCCTGCTCGAAAGTTTTCCAGATGGGATACTGGTGTTTTCCAAAAATAGACTGTTCAGGATTGAGCTCCAGGTTGTGAGACACCACTGGCATGCCTGTTTTTGGATCGATTTCGGCGGGTTTGTCTCCATCCCATTCCCAGGCGTATTCGCCGGCAATGTCTGAGGAGAGGAATTGTCCATCTTCTGCGGTGTGTAAGGTTGGCGGAAAGGCTGTTTTATCTGCCCATTCGACTGCCGTTCTAAGGGCGGGTACCAAGGTTTCGGCACCGCCTTTGATCAATTTGAATGGGAAAGCGACTGCTGTAGAGCTGATTTCCCACGCATCATCGCCTACCTTGTCAATGGTGGCGGCTAGGTCACCGGATTGCATTCTCACCAAAAGTTGTTTCCCTTCGGCTTCCAAGTATAATTTTTTTTCTTGGGCAAAAGAGGCGACGGATTCGTAAGCACCGGTGTCTTGAATCGATGACAGAACCGTTTCGGCTTTCTCGCTGATCCAGTTGTAGGCTCCGGTGGCTACCGATTCCAGAGTGACTTGATTGGCGATGTTTTGCTGGATCAAATACGGGCTCACTTCGGTTTGCATCACCTTTTCAAAGGTCAGTTGCTCTGGATGTTGTCGATACATGTTGGCCAAGACTTCGGGCAAAAGAACCTCGGCATGTTCAATGGGATGATTTTTATCTTCAATGTTGGTCACCCACATTTCTTTGAGAATGTTGAAGGTCTCGTCTTTTGGTTTTCCACGTTGTTTGGCCGAGAATTCAATGGAACGAGCGATGGTTTCAAAAACCACACTTTGATTGCGTCTCATTTTTTCTTTTCCTGGCAATTCGGGTGAAATTCGCCGGTCATCAATGTTCAAGGCCCGATATAACTCATCCATTTTTTCCTGCTTGCGTACGCCGTAAGGCTTTTTTCCTTCTTCATAAAGTGCCAGCGCATCCTTGAACCGGACTTTTCGTAAGGCAAATTGGGCTTCTTTAAACTCTTTGGCTTTGAAGCCTTTTTCAATCATCACGTTTTGACCTTCATTGATCAGTACTTGTTCGTGGGTGCGAACGCTTTCTTGGCCTGGCACTTGATCGGAGAGTTTTTCGATGATGCTGTTGCCCGTCCATTTTTCATACCACAAAGCTCCCATCCCTCCCACTAAACTAGCAAAAGCGAGCTTTCCACTCGTTCCTTCCCTATTCCAGGCGGCTTTGAGATACATGGCAATCCCGACGATGGTCAACCCTGCCAGCCCTTTGTCGACAATGTCTCCCGAATAAAGCATCCGGCGAAGGCTTCGGTAGCCTTCTTTTAATTTGCCTTTGAGGGTGGCTGGAGCCTGATTGAAGGTTTTTTCCATTTGATTGAGGGCATCAGCTTCCACTTGGACGGCTTCGGCCTTGGCTTCAATCATGGCTTTGATTCTTCCTACCATTTCACGTGCCTTGGTTTGCACTTTTAATACTTGTGGATTGCTACTCGGTTCTTTTTTTGATAGAATGGCTGCTACAAGCGCATCTCGGCTCAACTGGGCCCCCTCTTTTTCTGGCGGAGGGATGATTTGAATCATCACGTTGGCCAGTTTTTGAGGGTCTTTATCAAACCATTCATCCCATTGCCGCATGTCGGTGTTTTCTGGATTTTCCAAATAGAGGGCGACATAGGCATCGTAAGTGGTTTTGGTGTCTAGGCCCATACGTTCTAGCTCCCGGATCATATCTACGGATCCTTCTGAGGCTTCATCTTTTTCAAATAGAGCGTGGTTGATTTCAGCCTGCCCTAATTCTTGGCGAGCGGCTTTGAATTGATCGATTGAAAGCAGTTGCAGGGTATTTGTGTTTTTGGCTAGCGCTGCGTCGCCTTGAGTTTGAAAGGCGAGGAGAAATGGGTGAGGTCTTCCATCCACAATGGGCTGTTTTAGAACGGTTTCAGTCTTTTGTATGAGCTCTTTTCGTTCTTCATTTTCTTTGACTAAGCGCTCCTTTTCATTTTCTAAAAATTTTTCGGGATAGAGTAGCGCTTCCGAATAGTTGAGTCCCCATTGATTGGCGACTGCTTTGACGTCTTCCCAAACCAAATGATCTTGTTGAAGCAGTTTATCAATTTCAACCAAGGCTTTTTGGCTGTCATGAAGTCCTTGAGCGGCTTCCCCCGCGGCAAAGGCTAATTCGATACACTGCTGGCGGATGGCTCCGGCTTTGTGCGTGTTGGGACTATTGAAGGCGTCTGAAACTTTGGTTTTTTCTAGAATCCAAGCGTTGCGAATGCTTTTATCAGCTCCTCCACTTCCTTTTCGAGAGAATTGAGAGATGAGGAGGGCCCGAATGGGTAGGTGATACCCTTCTCCCAGTTCTCCACTGGAGAACTGGTCCACGATTTGTACTGAATTTTGAAAGCGTTTCATTAAGGCTTTGAGCAGCTCAGCTCGACCCTGACCTTTAAAGTATTCCTTGGTGAATTTTTGATCGATCGCTGTTTTTTGAGGCCTTATTTTGGCCACGTTCAACTCGGCCTTCGCATGATTCAGGTAGGTGTTTCTAAGTTGGGTTATGACTGAATCCAGCGCATTGTTTTTATCTTTGATTTTTTGATTTTCTAGCAATCGGATATTCTCTTTCAATTCCCTTATTCGATCTTGGCATTCTTTTTCTGTTGGAGGAACGCTAAGTGAAGGTACTTCAGGTAAAAAGCTGTACTCGACCTTCTGATTTTTCAAAAAGGTGGATACATCTTGCATGGCTGGAGTTGCTCGCCGAGCAATGTCTTCTGCTTGGCTGATTTGATCTGAAAGTTTGGGAGCCGTGATTTCCATCCAGGCTTCATAAAGGGCGGGATGGTTTTTAATGTTCTCTTCGTAGTTTGAGCTCAGGTTGTCGGCTGGATCTTGATTGTAATCATTGGTTTCGACTTGTAGGTGAGCTAAAAACAGCCGTCTGTTTTCGTCAGCGCGTTGGGGGTTCAAATGGCCATTGGCATCTCGAATCAAATCTCTGAATTCGTCACTTTGTATGGCGGCATCATAAATGCTGGCCACTTCATGGTATACCGGTTTCTTTTTAACTGTTAGTTGGCTTTCCCGTTGTTTCTCCACTTCTTCGATCTTCTTCATCAGCGGCTGTGTTTCCTTCAAGATTACGTCGGGATTTGATAAATCCGCTGAAAGAACAGGGTTTAGTTGTACCTCTTCCTTCTTCGTTTTTTTGGCTTCGTTTAAGTAGCCTTTTAATTCAAACAAGGTCTCGCGTTCTTTTCGAGTGACATTCACGCGGGGTTGATACATGATGATGTCGTCGATGGCTTCGATGGTGGCGTCTATATCAATGCCACCCTTTGCGGTCATTACAGGGTCGAGTTTGTTTTTTTGTCTCTTTTGATGAAGCTTGCTTCGAACGCCCTCATTGTATCCTTTGATTTTCTGTTGGATTGCTTTAAACGGTCCTTCGTCATTGACTTCTATGATGCCTTTTGAACGGGTTTTTTCCTCTTTTTTTAGACGGTTGAGGTTGGCAGCAATGTTTTTGAGCTCTTGTCGTTTTCGCTTGATGGATGAAAGCACCTGTTTTGCTTCAGAATTGGCAGTCAATTGACGCAAATAGGTTTCCAGATCAATTTCAAGGGTGGATGAGAGGGGATTTTTGGCATCTAGATGGCCGACATGCCCTTCAGTTTGATTGTATTGCTTGGCTAACCCTTCAAGTTCTTTTTGTTTTGCTTTATATAAGGCTTCAAATTCCTTCTCTGACATTTCTGCAGCCTTTCTTTGACCCATTGTTTCAGCTCCGTTGGTGCCATCATACACTAAGCGAGCCGTATTGAAGGGCTTTGCTGGGTCCATGCTCCGTTGGTGGCAGTTGAGTCGGTCCATTTAGGGGCCTCAAGTTCTTTAATAAATCTTTATATTATACCAAATTTTGGCTTAAAAAGCGAGTTTATATGTGTTGACGTATTTATTTATAATGGCCTAATTTTTAGGTGTTTTTCCGTCCTTAGAATGTGAGGAAATTGTTTCACTTTAATTCTGAAAGCGAGGTTTGGAAACCTCGCTTTCATTGAGAAATGGGAAAAATGGTTGTACTCTGGGGCGTTAGACCCTAGAGTCGTCAGTATTTGGATGCTCAGAATTAAGACGATTCCATGGTTAAGCCATGGAATGACAACTCTATACTTTGGGTTGAGGTTAGTATATACTTTCGTCTCAATTACGAATTACAAGTGACTAATGACGAGTTTGTTTTTTGAGCGTTTAGCGGTCAGCGTGTAGCGTTTAGCTCTATTCTAAGATCTATTTTAGCTATTCGCTACTCGCTATTCGCTAGTCGCTTGCTGAAAAAGGTACTGGGATGAACTTCAGTATTTTGAAGATGATGAGTATATGGTTGAGGAGAGGGTCAGTATATACTTACAACGAATCGATGTCGCTTAGTATGGCTGATTTCCTTCTTCCTTTTCGACCTGATCCCGCTTCTTCGGGTTCGGGGAGTTCAAATGGAATGTTCGAATCTAGGGCGGCTAAAGCCTCTTTTCCTTGTTGATAACCGAAGAAGGCAGCATCTTCGATGAGGTCTTTTTTGAGCCAATCCACGACATCTTTTTTAACGAAATCCTCATCTCTCAAATCACGGGGTTTCATGGTGGGGTCTAAAATTAGGGTGATTTGGCGAATTTTATTCCAATTTTTAGCCCGTACCAAACCGTCTAATCGAGAAGTGATTGTACTGAGTCGTTCATTGTGCTCTGCTTTTTGGGCGGGGGCTTTTTCAATGATGTATTTGACCACTTTTCGTACGGCCATGGGGGGGTAATCGTGCGGATTTTTGCTCATGTTTTTGATCAACCGATCCATGTCTTTGCCTTCTTTGTCCGCTAGTTTTTCTATTTTTTTGTCTTTGGCCTTGGGGAGTAGCTCTGGCAAATAACCGGCTAATTCATCTCGGTTGGCATGCGGAAGCCAACGGGCGATCAGCATCACGCGTTGGGTGTGGAAGTAATCTTCCATGGATTCTTTGGATGCTTCTCCTTTTTCGGCGGCTTCAAGGGTTTCATCTTTGATCCATAACCCTTCTTTATTTTGAGCTAAAAAGTGACCATCTGACCCTATTCCTCCCAACATGACGGGAGGTTTGGAATTGTCCCAAATTTCTTGTACGTCGTCTTGGGTGGCGGAGGGTTTGATTTCAAAGGCAGATCCTTTTCGGCTTTGTAGCCCAACGGCCATGGCTTCGAGGAGACTTCTTAGAGGGTGACCTTTGGCTTCGGAGGGGTAATTGCTTTCATTGACTGCATCTAGAGCATTTTTGACTTGGCTGAATTGAGCGGCTTTTTCGGGTTCAAGCGGCGCGCTGGCGGTGGGAGTGTCCAGAAAGTCTTCTTGAAATTGATTGGCTTCCCATTCGGTTCCGGGTGAGGTTGCTGCTTGAGTCGGAGCTGTTTCACTGTTTACATCGCTTAAATCTACCTTGCTCAAAACACGGTCGGCTCGCTTTTCAATGCGTTCGGTGTCACGTCCTGCTTTATCGCGGCGCTCATGCCGTTTTTGAATGGTTTCGACTCGATTCTTTTTTCGTTTGAGTTTGCGCAATTCTCGCCCTGCTTCTCGCCTTTCTTTGCGCGCCCGGCGTCGACGTGGGCCGACGACATCACTGATCACCTCTTCTTTGGCGTCGCGTTTCTTATCACGCGTGGCTTCGATTTTTTTCTCCAATTGATCGAGTTTTTTATCGATTTCTTTTTGAAAGGCTTCCCCCGATTCCGAAAGTCCTTCAGGATTTCGGTAAACCCGTCGCGCTTCTTTGAAAGGCTCAAAGCCGTTGTTGTGGAGGTGTGTGTTTTTTATTTTTTGGTTTTCTTAAAATTTAGCCAGCATTTTTATGGGCCTTTAACACCCGTTCTTCAAATTTTTCAATTGCTTTAGCCATTGCTTCTTGGGCAGCGGGACTGTTTTTAATCAATTCTGTTATGAGTGCCCACCAATTGTTTTGATTGGTTTCTTTTTGCAGGGCTTGATCGACAAGATCTGGATTGATGTGTCTAGCGGCCGCGTCAAAGAGTTGGTCATGGAGAATTTTTCCAAAAACTTCCTTTAATTCGGCTATTTTTTGAGGGTCTTCATTTTGCATGCCCATTTTCTCGATCAATTGGTCGAGAAATGTGATGGGGTCGAAATTTTTTTCAGACATATTTTTCATGAGAGTTTATTTTTTATCTTTCTTCTTTTCTTTCTTTTTCGCAGCGGCTTTTTTGACAAACGGGATATAGCCGGCCAATCCCCCGGTCCCTACCACGGCTAATTTAGCTGCCCCTCGACCGATGTCTCTAGCGCGTTTGACGAAGGCTGGAAGCACTCCAGCGACTCCAGCGGCAGCTAAGGCAGGTAGGGCTCCTGCTCCAAGAAGAAGCATGGCTCCTCCTCCTACTGCTCCTGAGATGAGGAGTGTTTTATGGAATGTGTCTAATCTTTCTTGTTCTTCAGCAGTCTCTGCTTCAATACTTGCATTCTTCAGTTTACCTGCTCCATAAATGGCTGCTCCTGTGAGTAAGGCTGCAGGGCTTAAGGCATACAATGCTATACCTGCTGCTGTTTTAGTAAGTCCTTTTGCCCATTCTATCGTTTCTCTGTCTCTGAAAAACTTGGCTAGTACATCAATCTTTGCACTATCTCCTTGAGTGTTACTTTTTTCCCAGTTGTGACCAAATGACAGCATGTGATCAATTCCCTTTCCTTTAGCATTTTTATCTGCTTGCTCCACAACATTGTCTTCGATGATGTTCAATAATTTATCTGCTTTTATGGCTGAGTCGGCATCCACTTTGGCGGCATTGGCACTGTAAACGGTAGCTTTTAGGTAGCCAACAATTAGTGGAGCATACACTTTATTGACATGCTCGGGGCTGAATTTTTTAATTTCACTGACCCATTTTTCGTAGCTCATTTTTTCATCGGCGACATCTTCAAGTTTTTTGAGATGTTCCACGCCAATTCTACCCAGTTTATCATCTTTTAGGGCAATTTCCTCAAGGGTGCTCGCCAAATCTGGCTTAAACCATCCTGAAACTCGCTCTAAGAATCCAATGCGAGCACGATTCGCTTCGCGAGCTTCTCGTTCGTAAGTTCGAGCGACTTCTTTGGCACGCTCATGGCTTGGTTCTTCACTGTCATTGACAGCGCTTATAGATTCAAAATAATATGAAATTAAAGCCAGGGCTTCACGAGGTGAGCGAACCGGGGCGAGGCGTCTTCCTTTTTGGCTTATTTCGCTATCTAGTAAATTACTGCGTCCAACCCATTCTTCTCTTTTATTGCGAAGCTCATCTATGCGATCACTACTTTCGTGAATTTCCTGAATGGTTCGATTTGGATTTTGCATCAGACGTCGGTCTTCTTCGATGGCTATTTCAATTTCGTCATCAATTTGATTGAGACCTTGTTCAACCAACTGCCTTTGATCATTGTATTGTTTGAGTTCTTCAGCGGTTAAGCCTTTTGGATTTTGTAAGTAAGCTTTTAAGGCTCGATAGTCTACGGTTCCTAATTCCTCTTGATCTTTCAAAAGCTCAATGATGGCAAAAGCAATTGGATCCTTTGTTTCAGTATCAATCCTCAATTCCTCTATTAAAAATTGATATGCTCCATAATTTGGATTTAGCCTGGCTTGTGGTCTGGCAGGTGCTAAATTTGGTCCAGCATTGATGTCTGCTTCTCCTAAGCCTGATACGATTGTACCTGGCGCCGCGGGTGCTGCTGCTGGCTCAAGTGGTGTTTGTGCAACATCCATACTGGTTGGAGCTCCAACAGTTCCTCCGGATGGTCTGGGTTGTGGTGGGGCAGGTGCGGGTGTTGGTGCCGGCGTTAGAATAGAAACACCCTCGACCGGCCCAGTCCGCTTCATTTCTGGATTGATGGATTCACTTGCTCCTGCATCGGTTATAGTTGCTTCTGGAGCTGTCGGAGCGGCGGTGTTGGTTGGTTGCCCAACAATAGTTGCCATACTGTTTAATCCACCAACGGTATCATCTGCTGTTGGGGTTGGCATGTCTACAGTGGGTGTCGTTTCACCTGTGACGATAGACACTCCCACCTCGGGCTCGCTTGGTGCTTTAGTTGGTTCAGGCACTAGAGCTAATTGAATTCTTTTCCGAACATTCGGATTTTCTGAAACCCTTTCAGCGGTAACATCTATTAGTGCTTCATCTACATAAGCATCGAGTTCTTTAAAAATATCAGCTAGTTCCTCACCTCTGCTCTGGCTCTTTCTGTCTTCTCCAATTTGCCTTAATCCAACCAACAGAGCTTTCATGTCACGTCTAGTTGAAGACACCCTTGCTCGGTCTTTAATTTTATCCAGAATGTCTGGATAGCCAGAAAGCATTTTCTGGAAACGTGCTTCAGCGGCTGCGACTTCTACTGGGTTGTAGGTTAGGGCTCCATCATCTCCAGATTTGAGGGCTGTTTTTGCGTCTTCAAGCAGTGTGCGAAACTCAATAATGCGATTTTGCTCCTCGGTTAATTCTCTTGCTTTGTCTGCTCCTGTGGGTGCTGCGGCGGTGGCCATCTAAAATAAAATTAAGTGATTATTTTTCTGACAGGTCTTCTTCTATTAAAAATTTAGCTTCCGGGTCTGTTTGTAAGTATCTTTTGAGTTCTTCTACATCTTTTATTGCTGGAAGTTCACTCAGGACATCTTGCTTCATTCCATTGTAGGTGGGGCTGAAATATTCTTTTGAGAGGGCGACCAATAATCTCTCAAAACTAGCTTGAAGAGGTTCACCTTCTAAAGCTGCTAAAAATTCACCATATGTATCAGATAATTCTGGACTGATAGAAGGTTTGTTTGTTTCTGGTTTGATGCCGGCTATTTTGTAATAGGCTTGTAAAGCTCTTTCGATGTGCCCTCCTTGATCTTCTTTGAAGATTTTGCAGACCATTCTTGCTCCAGGAGCTTCATCAGTTTGTTCTACATCAATGATACGCTTTAGCTTACTTTTGTCAATTTCTTGGAACCCATTCACTTTGGCAACATCTTTTATTTTTCCGTCCACCATGGCATCCACAATGACACTCAGCATTTGGGAAGCAAAAACTCTCAAACGATTTGTTCTTGCATCATTTCTGGGAAGGTCTAGCATCTGAAAGAGAGTATCGATTTTTGCCACCACTTCTCTGGCAAAATCAGGTGAGCTTACTTCTTCGTAGGTGTCTGCAAAGTCGTAAGTGAGCTCATAATAAAGCTGCTCTTCATTTATTCGTCTATTTACCACTTCAAAGGCTTGGTCGAATTCTTTCTTTTCCCACCACTTGAATTCATCTCTTTGTTCTACATTTCTTTTGACTTGTATAGCAAGTCTTTTTCGCGCTTCTTCTAAGCTTTCTATTCGATCCCTATGATCTAGTTTTGCATATTCTTCGGAGCTAACTATAATTTGAAAATCTCTTAGGTAATCCCTTAATTCTCCTAGTGCTTCACGCTCTTGATCAAGGGTTCTTTCTTTTTTTGGAGGTTTAATCGAGACTGTTGCTGGCTCTACTTTTCCTCCAGCTTTTTTACCACTGTCGTCTGGTCTTTTGATTCCAGGAACGAATGAAATCAAAGGTAGCGTACTTGTTCCGATTTCATCGGCGACTTTTATTAACATGTCTAGTCCTTCGGCATAGCTTAATTCTGCATATGCTGGCATTCGTCTTCTGTCTTTTGCCCTAGAAAGGTCTGCAAGAATTCCAATCGCATCTTTTTCAAATTGATCGGTTTTTTCTTTGTATGCTCCCACTAAAACACCCCTTAGTCTATCTGTTCGTCTCATTTGATCTCGCCCTGCATCAGCTGTTTTATCACTACCAGCATCAGTTTTTTTATCTGCTGAGTCTCTGGAGGATGTGGGTCGGCTGGTTGAACGATCATTCTTTGTTGAAAGTGGTTTGCCTGTTTTTGGATTCACTCTGGCTTGCCTAAGTAGCTCTCCAATGTCTTCTTTTCGACGCCAACCCGATAGACCTAGTTCTTTCTTAGCCTGGGCTAAATCACTTGATAACTTTCGCTTTCTAATGGCTGATCGATGTATTTTTACTAGGATTTTGATCAATAATTTATATTTTCCTTCGTCTGCTTCTTTGATTTCTTTTATCTTCCTAGCTCCATCGCTAATTTCTTTCGGGCTGGGATGTTCACTTTTGGCTTTATCAACATCACCTTTATCGACGGGTTTTGAATCTGGTTTTTTGCCGGCTGCTTTAGTGGCGGCTTTTGCCCTTTGCCTGGTTTCGTCTTTGGCAATAAAACGCTCCATGTGTTGTTGAATGGAAACGTATGCTTTTACTGTTAAGCCATCTGACCTTTTTTTCATCGCTTTCCCCCGTTCATCTTTTGTCGTTGATTTGGGATTTGCGATGATTTTTACGAAACGCATTAACTCATCAAATTTGGTTTTATCACTTCCATGGGCAATGACCAATTCCGCGACTATTTCATATTTTGCTTGCAATTGATCACCAATTGTTTTAATTAGAGTTTCAGCAGTGCTTTTTTCTCCATCGCTTAATCCACTCGTAGCTCTTTTTAGGGCGGCTTTTACTTGTCCTAGTTCGGATGGGCTAGTGACGATAGCTTCATCCACTAAAAATTTACGAACTTCTTTGAGTTTCGTTCTATAATTTGAATCGTCTAAATCTTGAAGCATTGCTTCCACACGAGATGGTACGCTGTCAGGTGCTTTTGGTTCAGGTTTTACTGCGGCTCTGTCAACTTTTTGTCTTACTTCTCTTACTTCATTGCTGGAGTCTCTTACTTCCACTGCGCTTAATGCCCTTTTTAAGGCATCGTTCCCGAACACGCTGTCTGATGATGTTGAGGGTACGCTAACCAAATTCAATGTGGGCAAAATGATAAAATCTTATCATTATAGCAAAAAAGGGAGGATTTATCAAGTGCTTTATCCTTAATATGGTTTGTAGAAGTGTGCCTAAACTAATTACGTCATTAATTACGTAATTCCTGATTTGAATTTTTTTAAGAAGAAAGCGAAGTGCCGGCACTTCGCTTTCTTTCGGAATGCGGAATTAAATTCTTTATTTAGACAACAACTCTGTCAAAAATCCTACCCCGACGCCGGATGAGAAACCTTTGCGGCGGTGTGGTGCTCCGGAGCCGTCCATGTCGATGGAGCCGGCGATGTCGAAGTGGCAGAATTTGGCGGTGTGTTCGCCGGTTTTCTTGTCTTTGGGCACAAATCTAGCCAGGTAATAACCAGCCTTTAGCCATCCCGCATCGCGCTCTTTTTGACCTAAGTTGGCCACGTCGGCGACGGGGCTGATGTTGTCATCGTATTCCAAATCCCATGGTCCCGAGAAAACCAGATCACCGGTTTTTTGACCGGCTTCTACGGCTTCTTGGCGCAATTCATCATCATTACACAGGTTCCCGGTGTAGACTTCTCCCAAAGCCACCACACAGCTTCCTGTCAGCGTGGCGATGGTGTAGACTTTGTCGATGTTCTTCAAGTTATTTTTGGCGTAGCAAATGGCATCTCCCATGACGAGTCGACCTTCTGCATCGGTGTGGACGATTTCAACGGTTTGCCCATCTCCGGCCGTCCAAACGTCATCGGCCCGTTGAGCGGAGGTCCCCATCATGTTTTCGGCGAGGGGTAACAAAAAGTGGGTGGTTTCTTTGAGTTGATGCTTGTTTTTGACAATGTTCAACACGGTGGAGAGTACGCTGGCACTCCCGGCCATATCTTCCTTCATCGATTTCATGTGTGATCCTTTTCCTTGCATTCCTCCTGAGTCATAACAGATTCCCTTTCCAACCACCACGGTATTCTTTTTACTCCCTTTCACGGGGATGGTTAGAATGAGCAATTTTGAATCATGGCCGCTTCCGTGCGAGACGGCATTGAGGAGTTCGTATTTTTTAAGCTCTCGCTTGGAGACATTTTTGCATTTCACACCCCATTTGCGAGCGAGTTTTTGAACTACTTCTGCGTAAGCTTCAGTGCTCAAACTGTTGGGAGGGGTAGCCCCCAAAATACGCATCAAATTCTTAGCCTCTGCCGTGTTTTCTCCCCGTTTGACTTCTTTCTTCACCTTGGCAAGGGTGGCTCCTTTGAAGGATTCGTTGACCAGGGCTACGGTGAGGGCTGGTTTTTTGGGCGCCTTGGGTTTGTAAATGCTCGGATTCAAAGCGGCGACGTGGATACCGATGGCTGCAAAATAGGCCCAGTCGGCTTCGTCACACAAAATGGCGATGGATTTGAGCCTGACGACTTCGCCTCCCAAAAACATAGATCCGAACATTCTTCTGATGGTGCGTGGAGTCATTTTGCCTTTTTTCCCCATTCCACGTACTTTCCACAACTGGCCATCCACCACCAAATTATGAGCTTCTTTTTTCTTCCCTGTCAATTTGAGGGATTTTAATTCTTTGCAATCTTTCATCATGTTTTGTGCAGATTCTTCAAAAACAGGCAAATAGAGCACATCGTACTTTTTAAAAGCTGAATCTGCCACGATCTTGGGCAAATTTTGGTTTTTTACATCGGTTAGATTCAAAATATCCTTGACGGTCATCATTTTTGTTTGGGTTTAAAAATTATTCAACGGGTAGAATAACAAAAAATTGAGTATTAAAAAAGAGTGAATTTTTACTGAAATGCATTGACTAGTGAACAAATGTTTACTATAATGGGGTCTTGATTATTTTCTTACTTTACTTATGTCTGAGCTTTCAGAGACCTCCTCCAGCTCCTCCAAAGGAGGAGAGTAAAAACGAGGATTTGGGTATGTTACTGCTAATCCATTTATTTACCCTAAAATAAGGCAAGTTCGAGATAAGCTAAAAAAATACCCTACAGAAGCGGAAGAAATTTTGTGGCAAACCCTCAAGGGCAATTCAACGGGGTATCGAATCAGGCGGCAACAAATTATTGGGCGCTATATTGTCGATTTTGTTTGTCTCAGTAAGAGTTTGGTCATTGAAGTGGATGGAAAAATTCATGAAAAACAACGTGCTTATGATAGGATGCGCACAGAGCATTTGAATTGTCTTGGTTATGATGTGATTCGTTTTACGAATGAGGAGGTGATGTCTGACCCAGACACGATTAAAAAGCAAATTGAACTTATTCTAAAAACCAAATGATTCCCCCTCCTTTGGAGGGGAAAGAGGAGGTCTCTAATTCCTTGTCATGGAAAATACTGCCATTCAAATCGTCAAAACCTTCCAGGATGCTGGGTATGAGGCGTATTTTGCGGGAGGATCGGTGCGGGATTTGTTGATGGGGCATGAGCCGAAGGATTACGATATTGCCACGTCGGCTAAACCGGATGAGATTGAGGCGATCATTGAGGGGATGCATTTGGAGTCTAAATCGATTCCCATTGGCAAGCAGTTTGGGGTGATTCTGGGGATCGTTCATGGGCATGAATTTGAAATTGCCACTTTCCGCTCAGATTCCAGCACGTCGGATGGGCGGCGGCCCGATGCAGTGATCTTTACTTCTGCCAAGGAAGATGCGGTGCGGCGGGATTTTACGATCAATGGGCTGTTTTATGATCCTTTTCAAAAAAAGGTGGTTGATTTTGTGGGGGGGCAGAAAGACATCCAGCAAAAGCGCATTCGGTTCATTGGTGAACCGCATGAACGAGTGAAGGAAGATCATTTGAGGATTTTACGGGCGATTCGTTTTAAAAATCAGTTTGAATTTAAGTATCATCCCACGACTGAAAAAGCGATTCAGGAACTCGGCCATTTGATCAAAGACATTTCGTGGGAGCGGATCCGGGATGAGCTGAATAAAATGATGCTGTCTGGGCGTCGGGCCAGTGCGATTGATGAGTTGGTTGAATTGGGTATCATGCCTCATTTGATTCCCGAATTCATGCAAACGGAGGGGGTAGATCAACCCCATCAGTATCATCAAGAGGGAGATGTGATGCAGCACTTACTCAAGGCTTTGCACGATGTGCCGGAGGAATGGGTGGAGCTTGATTTGCTGTGGGCGGTTTTGCTTCATGACATTGGTAAGCCGGCGACCTTCGAACTCGCTCCTGATCGGATTCGTTTTGATGGCCATGCAGGAATGTCGGCTCAGATGGCTCGGAAAATTTTGAAGCGACTCAAGTTTTCCAAGGCGAGCATCACCAAAATCACGTGGATGATTGACCATCACATGACGATTGCACTGATTCCTAAAATGAAGCGGCTTCATCAGGTAAATCTATTTCTCCATCCTTGGTTTGAGGATTTGATGAAACTCCATTGGTGTGATGAGCACGGGAGTATTCCGATTGATCTGTCCCTTTATGAGACGATTATGGGGCTTTATGAAGAGTTTAAGAATGAGAAGTTGTTGGAGGATCATTCGCAGCCAAAGCTCAATGGGGATGAGATCATGGCGTTGACAGGTTTAAAGCCGGGGCCGCGAATTCAGGAAATTCTCCATTTACTCCGGGAAGCGCAACTTGAGGGTCAGGTGACGACGAAGGAGGAGGCGGAGGGGTTTGTGAGGGGGGTAGGTGAGGGGTGATTTATATTTGACTCGTTCGTATTCCTGGCAAGGGAAACTTTTAACTACAATCTTGAAGGCGAGGTAACGTTGCCTCGCCTTCATTAAGAAATAGAGAAGCAGAATGTCACTCTGGGGCTTGACCCCAGAGTCGTCTAAATTTGGAGTGACTGAATTCAGACGATTCCCCCGCCACGGCGGGGTAATGATAACCATACACTTAGGTATATACTTTGAGTGAGGGTGGGTATATACTTTATTCGAGCTGGTAGCTATTAGCTGGTAGCTGGTAGACTAAACAGTATTTGGAATAACTTAAATTATCTCTTATTTAAGGTAAATAGAGAATTTTATCAACCAAATTTAACTACCAGCTATGAGCTCCCAGCTCCCAGCTTTTTTTGGATCATAGATATATACTTGAAGCAAGGGTTAGTATATACTTCATAATTCTATTTATAAATAGGCCAGCCGGAGAACTCGAGGTTCTCTACAGCTGGCGGGGGTGCGCCTTTTGGGGCGCCTGGTACCCAGAGAACTCGAGGTTCTTTATGGGTGTTGATGAATGCGCTAGGCGCGAGGTGTGGGTCCGAGCTTCAGGTAGCCCTCTCGAGGAGCGCAGGACCTGTAGTACCCGTGGAGGTACTTGTCTCCGAGGATACCTTGTGGATCGTAAACCTCAATTAACCAGTTGTTTCCGCTCCCATCTTCGATGCCGATGGAGTTTACTCTCACCTTTATTCTTGAATCTCCATTTGGGGTTGAGATTTGAAAAGTGACGTGGAAACAACCCATGTGCCTGAGCCGCAGGGCGTCGAAGAGTGCTTCACGTGAAGGACCATCGACGATTTCGAACTGTTTCTGAGCGGTCATCCGACCATTCCTTTTTGCAAAGCCTCCTTGTTGGGAAGGAAGCCAAACCCGTTACCCACGTGGGGCCACCCATCCATCCGGACAGGAATTGGTCAAATTTTAGCAATATTTTCTAATTTTGTCAATACTTATTCTCATTTTATTTCAATTGTATAGAGTGCTTTTATTGAACTTAGGCCAATTTTTTGCTATAATATAAGGATTTTATTTGATCAAATAGCATTTTGGATCCAGAACGGTTCTTACAAATTGGGCAGAGTATCTTGGAGTGGATCAAAGAATACTGGCTAGAAGCGGTGATTCTGGTGGTGCTGGTTTTTTATATCCTGCCTGCTTTTGTGCGTTTGATTCGATTCTTGCATCTTCATTTGATGGCTCGTCATTTGGTGTATATCAAGGTGGAGCTTCCTCGTAGTGACTCCAAAGCCGATCAAGAAAAACGAACTGAGAAGGATTTTAAGGAAAAAGTGGCGATCATGTCTCAGTTCTACCGGGCGATTTATGAAATCCGAGAGTTGGATTTGATGAACCGGATTCGGACTTGGATTTGGCAGGCGGACAATCTTTCTTTCGAGCTCTTTGCCGAGAATCAGCAGTTGTCCTTTTACATTACGGTGCACAAGCGTTATCAACAAATTGTTGAAAAGCAGGTCACGACCTTTTACAAGGATGCAGATGTGAAAGTTGAGAAAAAACCTTATAAACTTTTTGACAGAGGTAAATCGATCAAGACGTATTACATGTATACCAAGAAAGACTTTTGGTATCCTGTTAGTACGTTTAAAGAAATGGAACAGGACCCGCTCAACGATATCACCAATGTCTTTTCTAAACTTGCTCCCACAGAAAAAGCGGCGATTCAAATGACCATCAATCCAGTCACGACCAACAAGTGGAATAAAGAGACAGAGAAAATGGCAACCAAACTTTTCAAGAATGAGCCATTGCCGTGGAAGATTCCCATTCCTATCATTGGGCCGATCCTCGGACTCCTGTTTCGTGGGATTCGAGGGGTGGCCAAAGGGGCGACCAATGCGCCTGGGGCGTCTGGAGGGGATGCTTACATCCGTATGCTTCAGCCCAAAGAAGAGGCCATCAAGCGGATGGGGAACAAGGCCGGGCAGGTTTATTTTGATACGTCCATACGTATTGTTGGTGTTGCGGATACGGAATCTCGGGCGACTGAAATTTCGAACAACTTGAACATTGCTTTTAGCATTTATCACGATCAATACAACAATGCCTTTCAGAATCGGCGTTTGCTTTTTATCGATGCGATCAATAATCCTTTAATGCGTTATTTGTATCAACGCCGTATTCCTGGTGTCTTTCACAAAACCAATCGTTTGGCTCAAGATGAGCTGGCGTCGATCTATCACTTTCCGGATTCCAAATACAACTCCGTTCCAGTCATCAAATGGCTGGATTACAAGGTGTTGGCCGCTCCTGTCAATTTGCCACAAGAGGGGGTCATTATTGGGAATAATGTGTATCGAGGTCAGAAGCGCCCCGTTCGGATCATGCGGGATGACCGCACGCGGCATCAGTACATCATCGGTAAATCGGGTTCCGGTAAATCGGTGCTTTTGAGTTATATGGCGCGGCAGGACATTTGGAATGGGGATGGGATTTGTTTGGTCGATCCTCATGGGGATTTGGTGGAAGACACGCTTCAAACGGTGCCCAAAGAACGGGCGAAAGACATTGTTGTCTTTGATCCGGCGGATACTGAGCGACCGATGGGTCTCAATTTGCTTGAAGCGCACACGCCTGAAGAGCAGGACCGTGCCTCTTTGGATGCGATGGAGATCTTCATCAAAATCTTTGGGGATGAAATTTTTGGTCCTCGGATTCAACACTACTTCCGCAATGCCTGTCTTACATTGATGTCCGACGAAGAAGAGGGGGCGACGCTTATCGATGTTCCACGTATTTTTACGGATGAAGAATTCCTAAAATACAAGCTCACTAAAGTGACCAATTCAGTCGTCCGTTCCTTTTGGGAACATGAATATGCCAACACGGGGGAACGAGAAAAACAAGAAATGATCCCGTATTTCAGTTCTAAATTTGGACCGTTCATCACCAACACCACGATTCGTAATATCATTGGACAGGCCAAGTCTGCCTTTAATATTCGCGAAGTGATGGATCATCAAAAAATCCTTCTGGTGAATCTATCTAAGGGTAAAATTGGGGATTTGAATGCTCAGCTTTTGGGACTCATCTTTGTGAATAAGATTAATATGGCCGCTATGAGCCGGCAAGACATCCCTAAAAAAGAACGGAAGGATTTCTATTTGTATGTGGATGAATTCCAAAACTTTGCGACCGATACCTTTGCCAGTATTTTGTCTGAAGCCCGTAAGTATCGTTTGTCATTGATCATGGCCCATCAGTATATTGCACAGCTGACCAAAACGCCGACGGGTCGAGATGACACACGGGTGCGGGATGCGGTGTTTGGTAACGTGGGAACGATGGTTTCATTCAAGGTGGGGGCTGATGACGCGGAATATTTGGCCAAGGAGTATGCTCCTGATCTCTCTCAACAGGATATTTTGTCGATTGCTAATTACAAAGCTTACGTCAAATTGAATATCAACAATACGACCTCCCGACCTTTTTCGCTCGAGACGATTTGGGATCCCATCAGTAATTCGAAATTAGCTGGGGTGCTTAAAAAATACTCTCGTATGAAGTATGCGCGTAAGCGAATGTTTGTGGATCAGGAGATTGAGGCACGGCTGGGTATAGCCTAATTTAATTCATTCCAATACTTACCAATACTTTTCAATTTCCAAACAAATTTGAAATTCCGTTTCTCAATATCTAAACATTATTTGGAAATTGGGTACTTAAGATTGGTCTTTGTTTGCAAAGTATTGGGGTAAATTGGAGGTGCATTCGGGTGAATTTATTTGTATTCTAGGTTACTTGAATTATTTTATTCTTCCTGTAAAATGGGGGTTGTTATCTTAGCTAAACAAACACTCAAATGAAACAAGCTAGCCCCCACCCTTTGCCGCTCACTTTGTCTATTGTGGCCATTGTTCTTTCCCTTTATTCTCTCTATGAAGTGACTGGATTTAATTTTATTATGCCTGAGAATGAAAAGGAGGAAGGAGAAGAGTTGAATCCTGAAGAGTTTCAGGCTGATGGTGAATTTGAAGAAGATGTGTTTGTGGCTATCGACAAGTACATTGCCAAGCAGCAAGCTGAAGCTCAGCAGGCGGCTCAAGAGGCAGCTCAAGCGGCGAGTGAGCCGGTGGAGGTGAGTGTGGATGATGATCCTATGATTGGGGATCCGGATGCGCCCGTGACTATCATTGAGTTCTCGGATTATGAGTGTCCGTTCTGTGAACGACATTTTTTGCAGACCTATCCACAAATAAAAGCCAATTATATTGATACGGGTAAGGCAAAATTGGTTTTCCGTGATTATCCGTTGCCATCTCATTCTAATGCCGTTGGTGCTGCGAATGCGGCTGAGTGTATTCGTGAACAAGGGGGGGATGGGATGTATTTTGATTATCACGACGTGCTTTTCCAAAACCGTACGAATTTATCTCCTGAAAGCTACAAGGCTTTTGCCGCGGATTTTGATGTCGATCAAACTGAATTTGCCGCTTGTGTGGATGAAATTCGATACCAAGAAGAAATAGCGTCTGATTTTGCTGAAGGAAGTTCCTATGGGGTGCGTGGAACCCCTGGATTCTTCATTAATGGAGTGCCAGTTTCTGGGGCGCAGCCGTATGCCGTCTTTGAGCAAGCGATTGAGGAGGCCTTGAATTAATTACGAGTTACTAATTACTAATTTTAGAGCGTTTAGTGATTACTTGCCTGCCGGCAGGGCGTGTAGCGTGTAGCCCTATTTTAGCTATTCGCTGGTCACTAGCCACTGCTCGCTTATCAATGGACGAACGGGTTGATGCTTAGTTCTTAGTCTTTCCAGGTCTACGATTCGCTCCACAATTGGTTTTACTGTTTGAAATGGTGTGTTTTAGAGGTTGTCTGCGTCAAGTTTATTTGCTTTAAAAAAAGCGTGTTTTTTGCTATACTATTAGATACCATCATTTATTTGTTAAAAATTGTTTCGATGGCTAAAACTAAACTAAAAAAACTTTTTACCAGCGCCTTTTTTCTTTTGGCCGTCATGGTTTTTTCTCCGTGGGCACATGCAGATGATTCAGATTTTCAACCTCTTGAGTTGACTCACCAGAATGGGCTTGAATGGTCTTCGGTTTTGAATTCTGATCAGCCCTTCAATTCGGTGGTGGTTCGTTCGAATCAAGAGTTGGATGGACTTTTTGTTCAGTATGATCAAGGCGAATGGGAGCAGATTGATTTACATGATGATGGATGGGGGCCTGAAATTCAGCTTTTTACTGAACCTTCCACCTCTCTTCGTTTTAAGATAGATGAATCCATCGATCACCATGGCCATTTGCATGATGTTGAGGTGGAACAGACGCTAGAAGTGATGACTTTTTTTGAGGGCGAAAATCAATTTGGAGTGGGAGGTCCCAGTTCTGGTCTCACAACCATGGGGGTGCGTATTATTTCGCGTCTTGAGTGGGGCGCTGATGAACAGATGCGTGTTCGAAACACGCCTTCGCTCCCCGGTTCAGGTAATGATGTTTGTGAGGAAATTGAAACTAACTACGGAGGTGAGTACACCATCACCTCTACTCAACGTTACAATGAGCAGGGTCAAGAATTGATTTGGCCCATCAAAACCACCGGTCAGATTGAAAAATTTGCCATTCACCACACCGATTCTGAAATTCGGGATATCAATGGGGATGGGATGATCAATCAACGCGACTATGCAGCCATGGTTCGAGCGATTTACAGTTACCATACCAACACACGGGGGTGGGGGGATATTGGTTATAATTACTTGATTGATCCCGATGGAAATATCTATGAAGGCCGCGCGGGAGGAGATTTTTCGATTGGGGCTCATTCGCTTTGTTTTAATCCAGAATCTTTGGGCATTGCGATCATTGGGAACTATCAAAATGAACCCATTAGTCCTGAAGCTTTTGAAGCCTTGACCAATTTGATTGCTGAAAAAGGTAAGCAATATGGTATTGATCCTTCAGCGAGTTCGGAGTTTCGCGGTAAGTTTTTAGACAATGTCTACGGTCATCGTGATGTGCGTTCTACCTCTTGTCCTGGAGACATGTTATATGCTCAGTTGGATGAGGTTCGTCAAACGGCTGCCTTGATCATACAGGGGCTTCCTGGTAGTTTTTCGTTGGCTGATTTAGATTACAATGCTGCCTTGACCAGTTCGCTCTCTGCCGTTGACCTTGATCCTGGCGCCAGTCAGAAGGTGACCTTGAGTTTTAAAAATACGGGGAATCAAACCTGGACGAATGAAACGTGGCTTCATGTCGCTGACAACGACTCTGGAGCCGGTAAAATTGCACCGATTGTCGATGGCAAAACTTTTGTGGGAGCTGAGTTGAATGAATCTTCAGTGGCTCCTGGCGAAACAGGAACCTTTGACATTTTGATCGTTGCGGGTGATCAGGCCGGTTACTACTCTCGAAAGGTCACGGTGGTGGCCAATCAAAATTATAAGATTTCCAGAGCGTCTCAATTTGTGGAGTTCAATGTGAGAGACCCGAATTATGATTACGAGTTCATTTCCGCTGATTTGCCTTTAGGGGATGTTTATCCTGGACAGGTTTTGAATGGTTATTCCATTCAGCTTAAGAATTTGGGTGAGGCCACCTGGTATAACTCTGGGGACAATCAAGTTCGTTTAGCGGCTGATAATCCTCGTGGTCGAGGGAGTGAATTTGTTGTGGGCAATCGGCCTTATATGGCTACTTTACTTGAATCTGAAGTGCCGACAGGTCAGATTGGAACCTTTGTTTTTAAAATTCGAGCGCCCTATGACCACCTTGGTCCAATCGTGGAATATTTTTCACCTGTCATGGGTGAATCAGCCTGGTTTCCCCATAAAGATTTGAATTTTACTGTCAATGTGGTTGAGCCTATTTTTACGGCTAAAACGGTTCGAGCCGAGCGGGTGCCCACCCTTCGTCCGGGTGAATCCAAAGCAATTCAATTGACCATGACGAATACCGGAAACGTTCCATGGGATCCGGACAATTTTAAAGTCACTGCTTTGGGAGATGGAATTCGCACTTCGGAACACTTCATTGAAATTGACGAAGTCATTCCTCCGGGCGAGTCGATTGTGATTCAATCGACCATCACTGCCTCCCTTACTCCTGGATTCCACAACGTTTATTGGCGTGCTCGAGTGGGCACGGTTCCTGTTCGAGGGGGCTATGCCAAATTTGTCATCAAGGTGGAGGGTGATCCTGTTGAGGGGGCTACGGATGATTCATTCAACATTCAACCCGTGACTGTTGACCCCGATGATTTGCCGATGCTGCCCGGAACCAGCACCACTTCTAATACGGTTTCCGATGGAGATGATTTTAGGGTTCGTTTATCTCATTATGCTGAAACAGCGACCCTTACGGCAGACACGCCTTTTCAGGTGACCAATGGCTCAGGTCAGGTGCTTTATGATCTCAGTTCAGGCGATCAGGTCTTTGTTTCCAAGGCCGGAGATGGCTTTAATGCTTCTTTTGCAGATCAAACGAAGACGGCACAGATCCTTCGTTTGGTGCCTAAAGAACGTTCGGGGGTTACCGAAATTGTCTCATGGGAACGTCACCCCGCTTGGGATCCGAGCGAAAAATACAATGACAATCGTTTCCGCGATACCATTGAAATGCGTGTGATTGATGGAAAGGTTTATTATATTAATGAATTGCTTTTAGAAGATTATTTGCGTGGTTTGGCCGAACTTGGGAATGGTGCTCATCGTCAAAAGGAATTGGTGATTGCAACCTTGGCTCGTAGTTACGCTTATCACTACATGGATGAGGCAAATCGTAAGTTCCCAAGCATGCCATGGGATGGGAGTGACGATCCGGCTGAATTCCAAAAATATTTGGGTTATAGCTATGAAATGCGATCCGCTAGTTTTGTGAATGCGGTTGAATCCACTGCTGGTGAAGTGGTGACTTATCAGGGGCAACCCATCAAGACACCTTACTTTAGTCGTTCGGCGGGGTACACCAAGAGTGCCGAAGACGTGTGGGGATGGTCTGCGCCTTACTTAGTTTCTGTTCCTGATCCATGGTGTGACAGCACTGAGTTTGCTGGGCACGGAGTTGGACTTTCAGGTTGTGGGGCTGAAATTCAAGCGCAACAAGGTAAAAATTATAAAGAAATCATCAAATACTATTACAATGATCTCGTAGAAATTGAAAAAGTGTACTAATGACCATCCTTTGTATTGACACCATCAGCTCGGCAGCCGGGGTGACTTTGGTGACTCCTGAAATGGTTTTTCATCAGTCGCTAGAACCCATGCAGGCCTCCGAGGGGATTATAGAGACGATTGATCAAGTTTTAAATAAGTTAGATCCAAGTCTTGCCCCTCCCCTTTCTCAATTGTCAGGGATGATGGTGATCAAGGGGCCAGGGAGTTTTACAGGGCTCCGGGTAGGGCTTTCGGTAGCCAATCAACTGGCTCATCAACTCAAGTTGCCGATCCTTGGATTGACCACTGATGCCTGGTGGCGCTTTCGTGTGCCTGATCCCCAGGTGTTTTACCTTCAATCGATGAATCGCAGTGAGGTTTATGTGGCTGATCATCAGCAAGCTTCTATCATCCCTTTGGAGCAACTTTTTGATTCTCCTCAGAAAACTTGGTGCGGTGAATTGAAATTTGATCATCTCGAAAAATTGCCTCCCGATTTTTCTCAGGTAGATGAGCTCAATTCCATTGAATCCACCTGGCAAAAGGCTGTTGATCATTCTTTTGATGTCTCGATGCCCCGCCGGACCTATGATGTAGTGGAACCGTTTTATGGAAAAGAGCCGAATATTACCAAGTCGAAAAAGGTGATGGGGATCTAATGGTGAGTATATACTTTGCTTGAAGGTGAGTATATACTTCTTGCTCATTCCGTCTTCTGAGATTCTCGCCTCAACGAAACAACGTTATAACGAAATAACCGTGATTCAGATCTAGTAATTCATTTATAGCTTATTTAATGAGCTTTATAGTCTTGTCATTGGTTGTTTCGTTCCAAGTTATTTCGTTACCATGTTGAGCGTCAGTGAGTCGCTGAACATCAGCGTCTTGAAGAAGATAGGTATATAGTTGGGAAGAGGGTGGGTATATACTTCCAGTTTAGCCCAATTCAATTTCGTCCTTTTTTGCTTTGATTTTCACTGTCGAGCCTTCTTTTAAACTTCCGTCCAAAATCTTTAGCGCCAGTGGGTTTTCAATCTCGTTTTGAATGAAGCGTTTGAGGGGGCGGGCGCCAAAATTAGGGTCGTAGCCTTGTTTGGCTAATTGTTTTTTAGCGTCTTCTGAAATGGTGATTTTAATTTTCTTGGCCTCCAAACGTTTTTGAAGGTCTTGGATTTGCAGGTCTACGATTTGAGTGATTTCATCTAAGGTCAGACTTTCAAAAATGATAATGTCGTCGATGCGGTTCAAAAACTCAGGCTTGAAGGCTTTTTTGAGGACGAGGTTTACTTCTTCTTCCATTTTTTTCCTCAAGGTAGCATCGGCTTCGGCTTTCTTTTTCTTATCCTTTTCCAGTTTGGCGACCATCATTTCTTCACTGGCGGTGTCGTTGGCGTATTTTTGAATCACATTGCTGGCCAGGTTACTGGTCATGATGATGACGGTATTTTTAAAATCCACCACGCGTCCCTTGCTGTCGGTCAGACGTCCATCATCCAAAATTTGGAGCATCAAATTGAACACTTCAGGATGAGCCTTTTCGATTTCATCAAACAAAATGACCGAGTAGGGTTTGCGGCGAACTGCTTCGGTTAATTGACCGCCTTCCTCGTAGCCCACGTAGCCTGGAGGGGCTCCAATCAGTCTGGCGACGGCGTGTTTTTCCATGTACTCGCTCATGTCGATGCGAATGATCGATTTTTCATCGTTGAACATGAATTCAGCCAAGGATTTGGCGAGTTCGGTTTTCCCCACTCCGGTCGGTCCCATGAAAATAAAAGAGCCGATGGGTTTGTTGGGATTTCCAATGCCCGCTCGGGCCCGGCGCACGGCATTGCTGACGGCAGTGATGGCATTTTTTTGTCCAATCACCCGATTTTGAAGGACCGTTTCCATTTCAGCGAGTTTTTTGCTTTCATCCGATAGCATCTTCTCAACCGGAATGCCTGTCCATCTTGCCACGACTTGGGCGATGTCTTCGGCGGTGACCTCTTCCTTTAATAAGGTGGATCCAGATGCTTTGATTTTTTGATCAATTTCCTTCAATTGCTTTTCAAGCTCTGGAATTTGCCCATAACGGATTTCGGCCACGCGGCTCAAATCTCCCTGACGTTCCAATTTGTCCGCTTCTACTTTTAGCTGATCAATGGTTTCAGTTACTTTGCGGAGCTCGTCGATTTTCCCCTTTTCTTCTTGCCACTTCAGTTCCATGCCTTTGGCTTTTTCTCCCAATTCTTCAATTTCTTTGGTTACTGCGGCGAGACGTTTTTTAGATTCCGCATCTTTTTCTTTTTTGAGGGCTTCTCGTTCCACCTCCAGTTGCATCATTTTGCGATGGAGCTTGTCCAGTTCCACGGGTTTACTTTCCAATTGCATTTTGAGACCACTGGTGGCTTCGTCGATCAGATCAATGGCTTTGTCGGGCAAAAAGCGATCCCCAATGTAGCGGGTCGACAAGTTGACGGCTTCCAAAATGGCGCTGTCGGTGATGCGTACGCCATGATGGACTTCGTACTTTTCTTTGATGCCGCGCAAAATGGCGACGGTGTCTTCGGGGCTGGGCTCGTTGACCATGACCGGTTGAAAACGGCGTTCCAATGCGGCGTCTTTTTCGATGTATTTTCTAAACTCCTTCAAAGTGGTGGCACCAATGGCGTGCAGTTGGCCTCGAGCGAGGGCGGGTTTGAGTAAGTTAGAGGCGTCCATGGCGCCTTCTCCTCCACTTCCTGCACCCACCAAGGTGTGCAACTCATCGATGAATAACACTACTTGCCCGGCACTGTCTTCAATTTCCTTGAGCAGGGCTTTCAAGCGATCTTCAAATTCTCCTCTAAATTTTGAACCGGCGACCATGGCTCCTAGATCCAAGGCGAGGACGCTCTTGTTTTTGAGCGTGTCAGGTACATCTCCAGCGACGATTCGTTGGGCCAAGCCTTCGGCAATGGCGGTTTTTCCGGTTCCTGGTTCGCCCACCAGGACGGGATTGTTTTTGGTCCGTCGGGAGAGGATTTGCATGGTGCGACGGATTTCTTCGTCTCGTCCGATGATGGGGTCGAGTTTTCCGTTACGGGCTTGCTCGGTTAAATCGATGGTGTATTTTTTGAGGCTCTGGTATTTGCTTTCGGGGTCTTTGTCGACCACGCGATGAGAACCTCGTACCTCTTTCATCACTTTGAGCACATCGGCGTGTTTGAGGGGGAGGATTTTGGTTTGTGCTGTGATGGCTAAAATTAAATGTTCGGTCGATACATATTCATCTCCCAAGGACTCGGCTTCTTTTTCGGCTTGCTCTAGTACCTTGGCCAGGTTTTGACTGAGCATGGTTTGGGCTCCACTCACCTTGGGAAGGGTTTTTAGATGGAGCTCTAGTTGGTCAACAACGCTTTTGAGGTCGAGTTCCATTTTTTCGAGCATGGGCCGGACGATGCCTTCTTTCTGATTGATTAACGCAACAAGAAGGTGTTCGACTTCGATTTGCTGATGCTGCAAGCTTTGAGCGATTTTTTGGGCGGCTTGCAGGGCCTGCGTGGATTTGACGGTGAATTTTTGTAGGTTCATTTTTTCGGATAGGTTACGAATTGTTTACGGATGGGTTGCGAATTATTTTAGTTCTGTATTTGGCTCCCCCTTGCCAAAGGGGGCTGGGGGGATCATCTGATTACGAATTGCTTACGAATGGTTTGCGAATTGACTGAGGGTAATACTCTATTCATTTTTTATTGCTTTATTTCTAGATTGGAATCCTATTAAAATTAGCACTCTCCATTATAGAGTGCTAACGGGATGGGGTCAAATTTTTTTTGGAGGTTTAGCTTTCTTGATTTTCCTTCTCTTGTATGTCGATGGCCCAGATTTGTTTTTGGGTTTTCCACACGGTGAAGATCAGGGCGAGGGAGGTGAATCCTAATAAATAGGGTAGGTAGTCTGAAAGGGGGATGCTTCCAAAGATAATGAGGAGTCCGTTGGCGACCATGAATCCAATACGGCCTTCAGTGGGCCCGAAGCCAAAATAACTGACCCTGAATTCGTTAAGGGCGTTGAAGCTCACGAAGGCATTCACAAGAAATCCTCCATACACCATAAAAATGAAGAAGAAGGTGTTATATTGATCGGGGATGA
>JAUHWS010000057.1 GCA_030427295.1 bacterium
ATCAAAGAAAGGCTGCAGTTCTGACTCCAATAGAAAATCAATGTCTATTCCATCAATTTTTTCTGAATATAGCTTATCCAAAAGGTAATCATAAAGATCAATAGAATTTGTTGATATCACCAGATCATCTTCATTTTCAATTTTTTTACTTAAGGATTCCATGACTCCTTCGCAGGCTTCAATGGTTGCGCCAAGGGCCGCTTTGTACTCTCTGTCTTCTTGCTGAATTCTTTTTATTTTTAGTTGTGTGATGTTCTCTCTAAATTTGGATTGAAGGAGGTTTCTATTTTTATCAAAGGTTCCTCGTTCAATTTCTGTGAGTACCCTCTTTTCTTCATTGATGGCTTGAAAGATTTGCCCTCGTTGCTCCGCTTTTTCTTTACCGCTAAGGTCATCATTTCTCCCAATTTCTCTAAATTCTTTTTCTAGATCCTGAATGTGTTGCTTTTGTGCTTCAATGCGCTCTTTTTGAGCTTCAAGTTGGCTTTTGATTGTGTCATGATCTTGGTTTCCAAAGTCTCTTTCAACACAGATGACTTTTTCATTCAAAATCAAATTTTCCTGAAACTCTTTTCGATAGCCGTGTCCAATGATTTTGGGCCAAATATTCATGGGCTTAAATAAATCTTTATATTATACCAAAAAAAGACCACATTTACAAGGGTATTTGGCTTGTTTTCGACTTTTTCTAGGAATTTCAGTCCAGAAAATTTAACTTGTCAAAAACCCAAACACCTTTTGGGGTGGTTGAATTCAATTTAATCGCTTTTGGCAGCCCTAAACGCTGCGTTGCAGGACATGGGAGCGGTATTAAGGAATAGGTGCTCTTGTTCCATGGCTATTCTTGCATATTTTGGCTTAAATGTCAATAAGAGGACTATCAACTAAGAACTATGGACTAGGAAATGCTAAAAAAGCTTATTTCCTAGTTTTAGCGCTTAGTCCTTAATCTTTATTTCTTAACTCTTTGATTAAATGTGATAATCCTTCCAACCCCTCAACTTCTCATCTCTAGATTCCAAAATGGCATTTTGTAGGGCCAGTAATCCCAACAAGGCACATTTGCTTCGCCTGATACTGATTTCAATGCCCAGTATTTCGTAAATTTCTTCTTTCGTGATGGCTAGAATCTCGTCTGCTGTCATGTCCTCAGTTAAATCACCCAACATGTCGCTGGCCGCCATCGAAATGGCACAACCATTGCCCGAAAATTGGTACTGTTTCAGTTTTTCATCCTGAAATTCTAGCCCGACTTCCACCACATCGCCACAGGAGTGATTGGCTTCTTTTCGCTTAGCGAGCTGGTAGCTATCAGCTTGTGGTTGGGGGTCTTTATCTCGCTTCAAACTACCAACTCCAAGCTCCAAGCTTTTATAAAAAGGTTTTTTGTACCGATCTAGGATGTTTTGGGCGTAGATGTCCATTTTTCTATCTTAACTTTAATCTTAAATTTAATTTTAACTTTAAATTTAAGAAAAATACTGATAAACCTCCTCCAATCCTTCCACCAAGCGATCCACGTCTTCTTTTTCGTTATAGAACGCAAAACTGGCGCGGGCGGTGGCGGGGAGCTTCCAATAATCCATTAAAGGTTGGGTGCAGTGGTGGCCAGCGCGAATGCAGATTTGCTTTTGACTGAGGCCCTCGGCAATGTCATGCGGGTGAACCTTGTCCATTGTGAAGGAGGTGATCGATCCACGATTTTCAACTTCTTGGGGTCCAATGAGTGTGAGGTAGGGGAGTGTCTTGAGCTTTTCTAGGGCATATTCGCTCAGAGATGTTTCCTGTTTTTGGATGGTCTCGAAGCCAATTTGATTCACGTAGTCTAAAGCGGCTTTGAACGCGACGACTCCTGCAATGTTGGGGGTGCCGGCTTCAAATTTATTGGGGATGTCACCGGCGACAAAATGATCTTCAAAGACTTGCTGGATCATTTCTCCTCCTCCCAAAAAGGGTGGCATTTTTTCGAGGAGTTCAGCCTTGCCATACAGCACGCCGACTCCCGTCGGTCCGTAAAGCTTGTGGGCCGAAAAGGCGAGAAAGTCTGCGTCTAATTCCTGAATATCGATGGGGGAGTGAACGGCCAGTTGGCAGGCGTCAATCATCACCTTGGCACCTACTTCGTGAGCTCTTTTGATGATGGGTTTTAAGTTGGTGATGGCGCCCAAGCTGTTCGACATGCCAGTGAGGGAGACGAATTTGGTTTTTTCGGTGATTTGGCTTCCATCAAAAATCAGTTGCCCCACTTCATCGATATCCAAATACTTGATTTTAATCCCGATCTTCTCTTTGAGCTGTAGCCAGGGGACAAGGTTGGAGTGATGTTCTAATTTGCTGAGTAGGATTTCGTCGCCAGCTTTCAAAAAGGTTTCACCCCAGCTTCGGGCGACTAGGTTGATGGCTTCAGTGGCATTGCGCGTGAAGATGATTTCGTGTTTATGCTTTGCTTTGATAAAATTAGCCACCGTTTTTCGAGTGGCTTCGTAGGCAATGGTGGCGCTTTCCGCTAAAAAATGAGCACTGCGATGAATGTTGGCATTCATCTCTGTGTAGTATTTTTGAATAGCCTCTAAAACAACTTTTGGCTTTTGGCTCGTTGCAGCAGAATCGAGGTAGACCAGTTGAGGGTGTTGCGCGAAGATGGAAAAATCGGATTTGTTCATGTGGGAGGATTATAGCAAAAAAAAGACCTTATTTCGACTTGCTTTCTACTGCCAGTATAACTTTTATTGTCACCCCCCAATTATTAAATACTTACCTTTCTAGTTTGTTCCTCTTTTAACTAGGTTGTAGCGAAGACCTGGTTCTATTCCTAAATACTGAAGTGAGACGCCTTTTTCATGCAAGAATTTGGCCAGGTCATCATAATTTGAATTATTTAAAAGCCTTTGTGCTGTATTGCTTAGTCGCATTCCCCCTAAATAACCTCGATCATTCATCCATTTTCCAAAAGGGATACTACCTGAGTGGTAAACCTGTCGCTTGCTCAGTATGCTATCAACTGCCTCTCTAATTTCTGGAGGTAGGCTTAATTCTACAATCTGTTTCCGTGTTCGTTTGGCTTCAACAAGACAACATTGAGCAATTATTTCTGGCGTTAATAGAACGATTTTTGGCGCTTCATCCATTTTGTTAAGCACTTCAACTGCTGATGCATCTGAGCAGGTTTGTAGGCTGCCTAATCCCAAAATAATATTTGGTGGTCTATCTTTTTTTCTTCGAGTCATCTTACAATAAAGTTAACGGTGAATTAGAATTGTATTACTAGTTTGTGCTGCAGTCAATTTTAAATTGTGTCGGTATTTCACAAAACTAATAGTGCTCTTAGTATGTATAGCTAATTTATAGTTTACACTTTACAGTAAACTGTAAACTATGCTAATATAAAGCTATGAAAAACTCAACAGCCATCAAAATTCAGAAATTCATTGGAAAGGGGGGGCAAGTCACTGCGAAGCAAATTGAGGATCACTTCATGATTTCTCGCCAGGCCGTGCATCGGCAGCTCAGAAAGTTGGAGGAGGCTCATTTGATTGAAAAAATTGGGACCCCTCCCAAAGTTTATTATTACCTTCCTGAGAAAGAGGGGGTGGCCTCTGACGTTAAATTGCCACCTAAGACTCAAGCATTCATTCAAGAAAATTACCTCTATATTTCTCCTTTGGGACAGGTGGAGCCTGGCGTTAAGGGGTTTTTGGAATGGTGCGAATCCAGAAAGCAACATCCAGAGCAGGCGGCCGAAGATTATGTGAAAACGCTGAAGAAATACCAAAGCCATCAAAAAAATGGCTTGATCAATGGATTGCCAAAAGCTAAGGATACCTTTGATAAGGTTCATTTGAACAAGTTGTTTTATCTGGATTTTTATAGCATTGAACGTTTTGGCAAGACCGAGTTGGGTCAATTGCTTTTGTACGCCAAGCAGAGTCAAAATAAGCGTTTTATCAGAGATCTGGGACTTCAAATTAAACCTCGCATTGAGCGGATGGTGGAGCGCTTTGAAATCGACGCGATTTGTTTTACTCCCCCTACGGTCAAACGCGAATTACAACTGATGACGGAGCTTGAAAAACAGCTGAAAATTGATCTTCCTTCGGTTTTGATTGTCAAGGTGAGCAATGCGATTGCCATCCCTCAAAAAACGCTGAGCAAATTGGAGGATCGGGTGGAAAATGCCAGGCGAACGATTGTGGTGAATGAGACTCGCCAGTTTAAAAAGGTTCTTTTGATTGATGATGCGGTGGGCTCCGGGGCAACGATGAATGAGACGGCGAAGCAGCTAAAAGAGAAGGGGATTGCAACTCGGGTGATTGGCTTGGCCCTGGTGGGGAGTTTTAAGGGCTTTGAGGTGATTAGTGAGGTGTGATTAATGACGATATGCCCTTTGGTAGCACTGACCATATTGGCAAAGCCACGTTGCGTTGAGCTAAAATAACTACAAATTACGAGTTGAAAATTTGATCATTTGGCTTAACTCTATTTTTCATCTCGACCTTGTGGAGAGATCTACACTAAGCATTTAATTCCACCTTCCATTCCAGGCTGTGTCGAGGAATATTACCTGAAAGAGGTGTGGCGTTTGGTAGAGATTTCTCCACGGGAGTCGAAATGAAAAGTGTGGGCGTGAGCTGGAGCGTATTTGTAATGGGCTCCAGCGACTACCAATCTTTAAAACCTACTGGACCAGATTCTAAATCTGCTCCAGTGTCAAAACTTAATTATCTCGTCATAGTCAGATTCAAGTTTTATCAAGTCTTCTTCGATTGGTAATTTTTCACCGATTTCGTGACTTTCAATTATTCTATAGATTTTTTCAGCCCAAAGAATAAGCTCTTCTGCCCCCCTGGATATATTTGTGTCTCCTTCATAGTTTAAATTTAGTGAGTTTATGAACTCTTTTGTATTAATATGCGCGGCTCTATCTCCCCTTAAATTATTCAACTCCTTTATCACACTTTTGTTGTTGAGTAGATCAGATATTGCTTTGTAAATTTGAGTATCATCTTTACTTAAACCACCTTTTTTAAGAATTTTAAGGTAGTTTTTAACAGATATAGCTTCACTAGTTGTATCGTCAAAAAAGTTTGCAATATTTATAATAAAGCACTTTTGCAATGAAATCATGCAACACTCAATAAAATAGTTATTCTTTGATCTATTGTTGGCTTCTAGTAGTAACCATGCTTTTGCTTGCCAGCGCATGCTTGAAATCATTGAATACAGACCGAGTGCCATGGCCTTTCTATTTTTTTGATTATCCATTTCCATATTAAATCATCCCCTTAACCTTCTCATAAACCCCCCTCACCTCCTTAATCTTCTCCAGCTCTGCCCCCAAAAAGCCAGAAATCATCAATTTTTTGGCCTCATCGGGGCCGATGCCGCGGGCGGCGAAGTAGTAGAGGTCTTCGTCGTTTAAGTTGCGAATGCTGGAGCCATGGCCGGCTTTGACGTCGTTGGTGTCAATTTTTAGACCTGGGGTGGCTTTGACGATTGTGTCTGGGCTCAAATTCAAGGTTTCTTGTTGCAAGTAGCCTGCCGAACCCCCACCCGTTTGGGCGATGTTCACCATCCCATCGAGCTTCACCATTCCTTTATCTTGCGCGACGGCTTTCATGCCCATTTCACCCTGACCATTTTTGCCGACGTAAAAGTGTTCGTAATCAAAGCTCAGTTCTTGGTGGTCTTGCGTTCGCACTACCATGTCGGTATTCACCTCGGCGCCTTGACCGACGGTTTTTTGTTGGAGTTGGCTTTCGACTTTTTGGCTGCCAAAATAGTAGCTTATGATGTCACATTTGGCATCAGCTTCGATTTGGGAATGGCGTTTTTCGCTGACATGGGTTTGACTTGACGCGGCGTTTAAAATCACATATTTGAGTTGGCTGTTGGCCTGACACTCAATCTGCTGCTCCAGTTCTACTTTTTTAGATTTCACGTCCCCAGACCAATCTTCAATCACCACCGCTGAACTACCTTCCTCACACACCACTTTCAACTTAAAACATAAATCATCCGCCGTGGGTTTGATTTTTAGGGTGATGGGGGAATCTAGCTGCGCGTTTTTGGGTACAGTGAGCGTGAAGGAATTGCCTTCGTCATAATTTTTGCTCAGCACATACTGGTCTAAAGTAGGCTCGATGGTGAAGGGGAGTGTGAATTTAGTCATTATTTAGCTTATTACTTTTTCATTCCGACTGGAGCGTAGGGCAGTGGAGGAATCTCCACTTGTTCCCCAGGGTGGGTGATTGGGTGAGATTTCTCCACAAGGTTGAAATGAAAGGTGGAGGTTGAAATGAAAATAGGGCCCTTTTTTACCCCACAGAATTCTCCATCTCCAACTCAATCAAGCGATTCATCTCGATCGCGTACTCCAATGGGAGTTCTCGGACAATCGGATTGATAAAGCCATTCACAATCATCGCTTCAGCTTGAGCAGTGGGGATCCCACGAGAGGTCAGATAGAAAATATCCTCATCGTTCAACCGACCCACGCGGGCTTCGTGGTTGATAGTCGCGGAATTGTTGTCAACTTTGATGTTCGGGAAAGTGTCAGAAATGGAAATGTCATCCAGAATCAGGGCATCACACTCCACTTGGCTGATGGCATTTTTAGCCGTTTTGGCGATGCGTAAATCCCCACGATAAACACTACGGCCTCCGCCTTTGCTGATGGATTTCATTACAATTTTAGAGCCGGTGTTTTCACCAATGTGGAAGACTTTCGCTCCCGTGTCTTGAATTTGGCCTTCGTTGGCAAAGGCGATTCCTAAGTGATCCGCTTGAGCATTTCGACCCTTCAGAATCGAGCAAGGATAAAGCATGGTTACGCCAGATCCCATATTTCCACCCACCCATTCCATGATACCCCCATCATCGACAATGGCCCGCTTGGTATTAAGGTTGTAGGTGTCTTTCGACCAGTTTTCAACGCTGGAATAACGGAATTTGGCTCCTTTGCCGACAAAAATCTCCACACAACCGGCATGTAGTGCGTTTGAACCATATTTGGGTGCCGAGCAGCCTTCAATGTAGTGGGCTTCCGCGCCATCTTCGATCACAATGAGGGTATGTTCAAATTGTCCCATGCCCTGGGCGTTCATGCGGAAGTAAGCTTGTAGCGGTTTTTCCACTTTCACACCTTTGGGGACATACAAAAACGTTCCACCGCTCCACACGGCGCCATGCAGGGCGGTAAATTTGTGGTCGTTGGCGGGTACGCATTTCATGAAATACTTTTTGACCAAGTCCGGGTGTTTTTGAACGGCCACATCCATATCTAAAAATAGTACTCCTTGCTCTTCTAATTCTTTTTCAAGGGAGTGATACACCACTTCTGATTCATATTGAGCCCCGACCCCTGCTAAAACTTTCTTCTCAGCTTCGGGAATTCCGAGGCGGTCAAAGGTTTGCTTGATGTAACTAGGCACTTTATCCCAACTGTCATAGCCTCCTTTTTTATCGGCTGCTTTGGCAAAAAAGCAGATTTCATCAAAATCCAAATGATCCAGGCTTGGGCCCCAGTTGGGGAGGGGAATGCGGGTGAAGTATTCGTAGGATTTGATGCGGTGGTGCAGCATCCACTCCGGCTCGTCCTTGTCTTTGGAAATGAAGGCTGCCAATTCAGCCGAAATCCCTTTCTTGAATTTTTTGATGTATTCCGAAGGATCGGCATGGTCAAAGGTGCCGCGATTCAAGCTGGCGAAGATGCCTTC